>DASPIF010000027.1:0-3373 GCA_035629255.1 Actinomycetota bacterium
GACCTCGGCGTCGTGCTCGGCGAGACCGGCGATCCCGACGCCGCGCGGGCTGCGTTCGACGACGCGATCGCGCGCTTCGAAGCCAAAGGGAACGTCGCCGGGGCCGAGCGCGCGCGTTCGCGGAGCGCGTCCGTCCTCTGAGCTTCCCGTTCTGGGCCGGATCGTCGAACTACACTCGCGCGGCCATCGGGCCTTCGAGAGGGCCGTCGGGAACGGGAGGATCGTTCATGAGGTGTCCGAACTGCGGGACCGAGAACGCGCCGGGCGCGCACTTCTGCTCGAACTGCGGTCGGGCGCTCGGCGCCGGCGAGCCGACGGAGCCCGTCGGCGGACAGCCGGGTGCCGGGCCGACGCAACCCGTCGCGCCGCAGACGGCCGCAGAGCCCACCGTCCCGCTCATCCCGAGCCCGCCCTCTGCTCCACACCAACGGCCCGTCGGTCCACCGCCCCCCGGAGGCGGCGGGTTCAAGCTCACCGCGCCGATGCTCGCGATCGGGGGCGCGCTGCTCGTGGTGCTCATCGGACTGGTCGTCTGGGCGCTGTTCCTCCGCGGGGACGACGAGCCCGTCCGCACCTTGCCGACGCCGACCGGGACGGTGACCGGACAGCCACAGCCGACCGGAACCACCGGAACCGACACGGGCCCGACCGGCGCGACGGGCACGGTGACCGGTACCACCGGCGCGACGGGTGCGACCGGCGGCGCGTTCGAGGTCACGGTCGAGATGTGCCAGGACGTGACGAGCGACGGCTCCTGCGTCGGCGGGTTCCCGTACGACGCCGCGACCGGCTGGAGCATCCCCGTCACCGCGCCCTCGTTCACCGTGCTCGTCACGACGGCGAACCTGCAGCCCGGCGACGTGATCTCGCTCGACATCACCGACCTGAACACCGGCGATCAGTACTACGAGACGTCGTTCGATCCTGCGCCCGCCGAGGTCGTCGACTACGAGAACTGGGTGTACTGGCTCCCGCTCGTGTTCCCCGAGACGGGCTCGTTCCCGTCCGGGAGCGCGAACGAGCTCCGCTTCTACCGCAACGGCGAGCCGATCACGTTCCAGGGCTCGAACGCGTACACGTTCGGCGTGTTCGGGGAGTAGACGCGCTTAGGAGCGGCGCCGCCGGCCGAGCTCCTCGATGAGGTCGGCGGCGCGCGTCACGCCGTCGCGGCGACGGATCTCCTCGCCGTCGCGGGCCATCCGCGCGCGCAGAGGCTCGTCGACCAGGAGCCGGTCGACCGCGCTGCGCAGCTCGTCGTCGCCGAACGCGTACGTCTCGAGCCGGATCCCGCGGCCGAGCTCGTGCACGCGCTGGGCGTTGTCGTACTGATCCCAGAACACCGGCAGCACGATCATCGGCTTGCCGAAGTGGAACGCCTCGGTCGTCGTGTTGTTCCCGCCGTGCGTGATCACCAGATCGACCAGCGGGATCATGCTCGTCTGCGGAACGCGCGCCTCGCCCCACATGTTGTCGGGCAGATCGAACTCGTCCGCTCGCGGGCCCTTCGAGACGAGGTACCGGTGCGGCGTCTCGGCGAGCACCTCCACGAGCCGTTTCATCAGCTCGACGTCCGCCGAGCCGAGCGACCCGAGCGACAGGTACACCAACGACCCGTCCCCGTCGCGGAGCGAGGCCGGGATCTCGAAAGCCTCCTCCGTCTCTCGGACGCTCGAGTCGAGCCGGCGCCACGTCCCGTCGAGCGGTCGTGAGCGCGGGTAGTCGGCGATCTCGGGGTAGACGGAGAGGTTGAGGTCGCGCGACTCGTGGATGAACTCGAGATCGGGCAGCGGGGGAGCGCCTTGTTCGACGACCCACGCGTTCGTCTCCTCCCAGAGCGGACGATGGACCCGCTCGTACTCGGCCCGGTAGTCGTCCCACCCGGTGCGGTCGTCGACGGGGTACCCGCTGAACGTCGGCGGCAGATCCGGGTCCTTCATCTCGAGCGGGTTGCACGACATGATCCGGACGAACGGCGCGCCGTGGGTCAGCAGCGCCGGGAACACGCTCACGTTGTCCTCGACGATCACGTCCGGCTGTGCGCGGTCGAGGATCGCCTTCAGCTGCGGCTCGCAGTAGCGCGCGCCGTCGATCAGCGAGCGGAAGACCGGCTCGATGAACGTCTCGAGCTGCTCGATCGTCGGCTTGCGGAACTCGGGCGCGGTCTCGTTGATGAAGTCGATCCAGAACTGACCGGCGTCCTGTTCGGCGTCGGCTGCGGCGTCTCCCGGGGGAGGCGGCGCGAGATCGACGAGATCCTCCTCGAACCCGAGCGGCTCGAGCTTGCCCTCCCACGACGCCTCGGCCGCGAACACCACGCGGTGCCCGCGCCGCTCGAGGACGTTGCCGATCCCGACGCAGTTGTTCGTCGGTCCGTACGCGCTCTCGGGCATGAACACGATCGTCAGTCGGTCCTCGGCCACCGTTCCCCCTTCGTCGCGAACGCCCTGCGGCGTGGCAGGCACGTATATACGATGCGGCGACCGAACCGCAGGACACCAGGGGGGACATGCATGCGCACGCAACGATGGTTCATCGCGCTGCTCGCGACGCTCTCGATCGTCGCGGCCGCGTGCGGAGGTGACGGCGACGATCCGCCCGCCGGTGGCGGCGGCGACACGGGCGCCGAGCCGGCGACGGGGACGTCCGGACCGGCCGAGGAGCTCGGCGGCTCGCTGACGATCTCGAACTGGGACGCCTACATGCCCGAGGACCTGATCCCGTCCTTCGAGCAGGAGACCGGCGTCGACGTCGAGCTCGCGCTCCACACCACGAACGAGGACATCATGGGCAAGATCTCCGCCCAGAACGGCGAGGGCTTCGACGTCGTGTTCGTGTCGGGGCAGTTCGTGGAGCCGCTCGTGCAGCAGGGGTGGGCGGCCGAGCTCGACCACTCGCAGATCCCGAACCTCGCGAACCTGTACCCCGAGGCGATGGAGCTCGGGTACGACGCCGGCAACACGCACTCGGTCCCGTACGCGTGGGGCACGACCGGTATCTGCTACCGAACCGACCTCGTCTCCGAGCCACCGACCTCGTGGACGATCTTCCACGACCCGCCGGCAGAGCTCGACGGCAAGATGACGATGCTCGGGACCGACCGCTGGCTGCTCCAGCCCGCGCTGCTGTCGCTCGGGTACTCGATCAACACGACGGACCCGGCGCAGATCGACGAGGCGGTCCAGTGGACGCTGGAGGCGAAGGAGCACCTGCTCGGCTTCGACGACACGACGTTCTACTCGAAGCTCGTGTCCGGCGAGGCGCTCGCCGTGCAGGCGTGGGACGGATGGTGCGAGTACGGCCGCGCCGAGGAGCCGAACATCGAGTTCGTCGTGCCGGAGGAGGGCTCGGACGTGTGGACCGACACGATGGTCGT
>DASPIF010000028.1:0-3825 GCA_035629255.1 Actinomycetota bacterium
TACGCCGGGTTGTCCTCGAACCCGTCGACCTCATCCTGCATCACGCGCTGGTACGTCTGCGTGTACACCGGAACGGCCGGCGCGTCCTCGACGAGGATCTCCTGCATCTGTGCGTACATGCTCGCGGCCTCGTCTCGGTCCGTCGCGGCGACGACCGACGCCTCGTCGATCATCGCGTCGAGGTCCGGGTTCGAGTAGTACGCCAGGTTGAAGAACGGCTCCTCCTCGGTCCGGAACAGGCTGTAGAACCACGACACCGGATCCGGGTAGTCGGGCCACCAGTAGAAGACGAGGATGTCCTGGCGCTCCGCCTCGTTGTCGGACTTCGCCTTGTCCCACTGCGTCTGCCACTGGAGGCCGCGCGTCTGGAGGTCGATGTTGAGCTCGGTGAGGTTCGACTTCATCAGTGTCGCGACGAGCTCCTCGTCGGCGTCGCCCTTGAGGTAGGTGAGCTCGAGCGTCATCGGGTCGCCGTTCGGGCCGTACCCGGCGTCCTCGAGCAGCGCGGTCGCCTCGGCCACGTTCTGCTCGTACTCGAGGCCGTCGGTGTGGCCCCACAGGCCCGGCGGGACGACCCCGGACAGCGGCTCGGCGGCACCCTCGAGCGCCGCGATGATCCCCTCGTAGTCGATCGCGAGCGCGACGGCGTCGCGGACGCGTTCGTCCGCGAGCGGGCCGTCCGCCGTGTTCAGTAGCGCGAGCAGCGTCTGCCACGACGGCGCGGCCGACGTCTCGAAGCCCTCCTCGCCCTCGAACGACGCGTACAACTGTGGGCTCATCCGCTGGACCATCGTCACCTCGCCGGCGCGCAGCAGCTGCGCGGCCGTGTTGGCCTCCGGGGTGACGCGGAACACGTAGTTCTCGTAGTGATCTCCGTCCCAGCCGCCCCAGTAGTCGGGGTACGCCTCGAGACGCAGCTCGATCTCGTCGCCGGGGTTGTACTCGGCAACGGTGTAGGGGCCCGTGCCCGCGTCGTTGCCCTCGGCGAACCACTCCGCGAGGTCCTGTCCGCCCGCCGCCTCGGTGTCGTAGATGTACGCCGAGTACGTTCCCGAGGAGACGAGGTCGAGCGGCGAGGGGTACGAGAGCTGGAACACGAGGGTCCGCTCGTCGGGCGTCTCGATCTCCTCGACCGCGGCCCAGATGTACGAGGCCGCCTCCCCGAGCTCCATCGTCCGCTCGATCGCGGCCTTCGCCGCCTCCGCCGTCAACGGGTTGCCGGTGTGGAAGGTCACCCCCTCACGCAGCGTGAAGGTCCACGTCAGCCCGTCCTCGGAGGCCTCCCAGCTCTCGGCGAGCAGCGGCTCGACCTCCTGCGTCGCGGCGTCGTACCGCGTCAGCGTCTCGTAGATGTTGTGCATCGCGATGACCTCGTTCGAGTACCCGCTCGCGGGGTCCCACCCGATCATCACCTCGGAGTTGACGGAGTACGTGAACGTGCTGGGCGTCGCCGCACCGGTGTCACCGCCGCCGGCATCGCCGTCGTTCGTCGCGCCGGTGCCCTCGCCCCCCGTGCACGCTGCGGCCACGACCGCGAACGCCGCGAGCGCGGTGACCAACGTCGATCGGATGTCCCGCATGCCCCCTCCTCGGTTAGCCGTATCGGTCGTTCCGTGCGCGACGCTATCCCCACGCGATCGGGCCCGCCGCCTTGACCCTTATACGTACCGCGGGATCGGTGAGGTAGGCGAGCGGAACCTCCTCGATCTCGACGATCTCGACGCGATCGCGCGCTGCCCCCGCCGACACCGCCCGGTCGATGGCCTCCGCCGAAGCGACGGCCACGGCGGTTCCGCGGCCACCCTGACCCAGGTGGAAGATCCTGTCGACCTCCCCGCTGACCGACGCGATCGCCGCGCCGATCGCGTTCGCGACGTCGGAGTCGTGCGGGCGCAGTACCTCGCTCGCCCCGGCGATCCCGTCCGGGACGAGCGGCGCGCCGCCGCCGACGGCCACGAGCGGAACGGGGTCGCGAGAGGTCTTCACGCGATCGACCGCGTCCGCGAGCATCTCGTCCGCGGTCGCGACGGCCGCGGCGAGCCGTTCGCGATGGGGTCCGACGGCCGCGCCGTCGCCGAGCGACAGACGGCCGGTCGCGACGGCGGCGTCGGTCAACGTCGGGGTCGCGCCGCCGAAGACGAGCGCGTCCTCGACGAGGCGGTAGCCGACGCTGCGAGGTCCGATCCCGTCGGTGTGGACGATCGTGCCGCCGCCGAGCGCGATCGTGACGAGGTCGGGCATCCGGAAGTTCGTATGGATCCCGCCGACCTCGACGCCGAACGACGACTCCCGCGGGAAGCCGTGGACGAGGACGCCGATGTCGGTCGACGTCCCGCCCACGTCGACGACGATCGCGTCCACGCGCCCGGTCAGGTAGGCGGCTCCGCGGATGCTGTTCGCCGGTCCGCTCCCGATCGTGAGCACCGGGAACCGGATCGCGAAGTCGAGGTCCATCAACGTCCCGTCGTTCTGCGCGAAGAACGTGACGGGTCGCAGACCGTGCCGATCGAGCGCGTCGCGGATCGCGCCGGCGACATCGCGGGCGACGTCGACGAGGGCCGCGTTCAGGACGGTCGCGTTCTCGCGCTCGAGCAGACCGACGGACCCGATGTCGGCGCTGCACGAGATCGGCACGTCACCGAGCTCCTTCCGCACGATCTCTTCGGCGCGGCGCTCGTGACGGTCCGACACCGGCGCGAAGACGCTCGCGATCGCGACGGCCTCGGCGGTGTCCGCGATCTCGCCGGCGAAGCGCGCGACGGCGTCCTCGTCGAGCGGTGAGAGGTCGCGCCCGTCGAACTCGATCCCGCCGTCGACGATCAGCTCTCCGGCGGAGACGACCTCGCGCAGGTCCGTCGGCCAGCCGAACAGCGGACGGATCGCGTGAGTCGCGGGCCCCCCGAGCCGCAGGACGCCGACGCGGCGCAGGCCGCGTCGCTCGAGGACGGCGTTCGTCGCGTGGGTCGTGCCGAACATCGCGTGGGTGATCCGATCGCGCTCGACGTCGCGAGCCACGGCCGCGATCGCGGCGTCGATCCCGGCGGTCACGTCGGCCGTGGTCGGCACCTTCGCCTTCGCGATGAGTCGGTCGTCGACGTCGAGCACGACGGCGTCGGTGTTCGTCCCGCCGACGTCGACGCCGAGGCGGAGGTCAGGCGCGGGCATGCAGCTCCTCGACGGGCACGTAGTCGAGGTCGTAGCCGAAGTGCCGCGGACCGGCCAGATCGAGGCCGCGCGCCGTCCGCCACACGGGGTCGCACGGGAACGCTACCGCCGTGACGCGTTGCCCGTACCGCAAGCGCTCGGTCGAGATCGCCTCACCGGAGGCGGTGTCGAGCACGGTGATGATGTCCGGCACCATCGCGAGGGCCCGTCCGTCCTCGAGCGCGACGAGGTTCTCGTTCTGGATCTCGAGCCGGAGCGAGCGGCCCGACTCCTGCCCGACCCCCTCGATCGTCGCGGAGCCACGGACGAACCCGCCCGTGGTTCGACGCTCGACGTCGACGACCTTCCCGACGATCAGCGCGACCCCGCCCACCTCGGACAGGAGCGACTCGACGGGGTCGTGCTCGGCCTCGAGCACCGCACGGCCGAGCCGCACGGCGAGCGACACCGCGTGGTCGACGACCGCACCGCCCTTCGCCTCGGCGACCGTGAGCTGGTACTCGGTCGACCACGCCATGCCGCCGAACTCGACCGCGGCCGCGCGCTCCATCCGCTCCATCCAGTCGCCGTCGATCGCGCGGAACACGACGACGTTGCCGCGCTCGTCGGTCATGACGGCCGGGTTCGGCGAGATGCCCGCGATCTCCATCGCGACCTGCG
>DASPIF010000029.1:0-2597 GCA_035629255.1 Actinomycetota bacterium
GACGGCTCGAGGGCCGTGATCCTTTCGCACATGCGCTCCGCCGATCAGCGATCGTGGTTCGACTTCGCCGACCGGCTCGCGGACCAGGGGTACCTCGTCCTGGCGTTCGACTTCCGCGGGACCTGCCCGGGCGGCGACGGAGGGTGCTCGGAGGGCGAGACGGTGGTCTCGGATCTCTGGAAGGACGTCGTGGGCGCGATCCGGTTCCTGCGCTCGGAGGAGGCGGTCGGGCGTGTCGCCCTGGTCGGTGCGAGCGTCGGGGGGACCGCGTCGCTGGTCGCCGCCGCCCAGCCCGGCACCGACGTCAGCGCCGTCGTCACGCTGTCGGCCCCGACCGAGATCGAGGGACTGAGCGTCGACGGGACGATGCTCTCGAGCATCGCCGCCGGCAAGCTGTTCGTCGCAGGGGTAGGGGACGCCCCCGCCGCGGCGGCCGCGCAGACCCTGTACGACCAGGCGCCGCCGCCCAAACGGGTGGAGATCGTCCCGGCGGACGACCACGGCACCGACCTCCTGTCGGGGGCCCAGGCCGAGGTCGTTCGGCGATTGATCGAGGTCGCGCTCGAGACGAACCGCGTCTGAGGCCCCGGCCTACCCGCTCGGCGAGACGGTCGGAACCGGCGTGCCGGGAACCGGTCCGGGGTAGCGAGGCCCCTCGCCGCCCGCGAGGAGCACCTGGAAGATCGTCGCCGCCGCCAACACCACGAACAGCACGATGAGCGTGATGAGCGTGAACCGGCGCACGCGGCGAGGCTAGCAGCGGCGTTCGGGCGCCCCGTCGGCCCGACGTATGCTCCGCGCCGTGTTCGTCTTCCCTCTGCTCGCGGCGGCGATCGCGCTCGTGTTCGCCGTCGCGCTCGCACGCCGGTTCCTGCAGCGACGACGGAGCTCCCAGGCCTTCTGGGCCGTCGCGCTCGCGATGTACGCGGTGGCGTCGACGGCCGTCGCGTTCGGCGCGCTCGATGGGTGGACGAGCGGCGAGTTCCGGATCTACTGGGCCCTCGGCGCGGTCCTCAACGTCCCCTTCCTCGCGCAGGGAGAGGTCGATCTGCTCGTCCGGAACCGAGCGGTCCGCTGGGCGTGCTACGCGCTGCTCGCCTTCGTCACGGCGTACACGATCGCGCGCGTTCGCACCGCGCCGCTCGCGGACGCCGATGCCCTGCTCGAGGATCTCCCGTCCGGGAAGGACGTGTTCGGCGACGGGTCCGCGGCGCACCGCCTGCCGCAGCTGATCTCGATCCCCGCGTACCTCGTGTTGGTCGGCGGCGCGATCTGGTCGGCGTGGCGGATGCGGGGGAGACCCGAGCTCCGCGACCGGTTCGTCGGGACGCTGGGGATCGCGCTCGGGGCAACGGTGATCGCCGGGTTCGGCTCGGCGTTCGCCGCGCTCGGGCACCTGTGGCCGTTCGCGGCCTCGCTGCTCTTCGGCATCGCCGTGATGTACCTGGGCTTCCGGCGCGCGTCCCGCATCGCGCGCGAGCCGGCCCCCGCCTCCTGAGCTGCGGGTCACCCCCACGCGAGGCCGGTGATCCGATCCGGACGGGCTCGCGAACCACCGCTGACCGCTCCACCAGGAAGGGGGTCGCGAGCGCCAGAACCGGATCGACCGGTTCGGGCGATGGGCGGTCGGCAGGTAATCCCCTGGATGTTCCGGAAGGAGTCCCTTTGCCACGCACGCGCTTCAGGCTGCGGGTGCTCGCGGCGGCGGCGTCGATCGCGGTGGGAGCCGGCGTGTTCGCGCTGGCACCGCTGACGAGCGGCGCGTCGAGCCATCGTGAGGCACCCCTCGTCGCGTCCGACCCCCAGGTCGACACCACGGATGTGTACGCGTTCGTCAGTCCCGACCGGCCCGACACCGTGACGCTGATCGGTTCCTGGATCCCGTTCGAGGAGCCGGCCGGCGGTCCGACCTTCTACCCCTGGGCCGACGGGGTTCGCTATTCGTTCAAGATCGACAACGACCACGACGCTCGCGCGGATCTCACGTACACGTGGATCTTCTCGAGCCGCTACCGCAACCCGGATACGTTCCTCTACAACACCGGTCAGGTGACGTCGCTGGACGACGCCGACCTGAACTTCGTACAGACGTACGACCTGATCCGGACGGACCACGCCACCGACCGGGCGCGGCGGATCGTGAACGACGCCTCCGTGGTCCCGAGCTACGTCGGTGACGCGTCCATGCCGAACTACGAGGCCCTGTTCAACGAGGGCATCCGCAGCTTCGGCGACGAGGCGCGTACCTGGGCGGGACAGTCTGACGACGCGTTCTTCGCCGACCTTCGGGTGTTCGACCTCCTCTACGGGGCGGACCTGTCCGAGGTCGGCGACGACACGCTCGCCGGGTTCAACGTCAACACGCTCGCGCTGCAGATCCCCAAGGACGAGCTCGCGGCCGGTGGGGACGCCGAGGAGAACCCGATCATCGGTGTCTGGAGCACGACGTCGCGTCGGAACGTGCGCGTCTACAAGCCGAACGGCGGAGACCGCGCTCGCGGCCGTTTCATCCAGGTCTCCCGTCTCGGGATGCCGCTCGTGAACGAGGTCGTGATCCCGGTCGGGCTGAAGGACTACTTCAACTCGTCCAAGCCGAC
>DASPIF010000030.1:0-3881 GCA_035629255.1 Actinomycetota bacterium
CGCTTCACCTGCCCGACCTGCATGGACGACGTCGAGAAGCGTGCCGATCGCAAGATCGTCGCTCTCCTCGTCTCCGCGGGGGTCGACGTCGCGGGTCGTGGTGGTGGCGGTGGACCGATCGAGGCGGCGCCGGACGAGCTACCGTTCGAGGAGCTCCGCGCTCCCGACGACGCTCGCGGCGCGTACCCGAGCGCCCCGACGTTCACGATCGACGACGTCATCGACTTCCACTTCCGGCTGCAGGACGACCGGTACATCGAGGACTTCCTCGCGCACGGTCCGCGCTGACCCGACCGCCCGGTCGGCTAGCATCTCCGCATGTCCACCGTCGTGATCGTGTGGCTCGTGATCGGCCTCCTCTCGGCGGCCGTCACGACGGCGATGCTGATCGCGCTGATCCGTCACGTGCTCGTGCTGGGACGCGCGATCGGCCGGTTCGGGGCCGAGATATCCCCGATCGCGGAGGAGATCGGCGCGCGGTCGCAGGCCGCGGGCGACCGGTCGCGGCGGATGTCGAAGCGGTCGCCGACCCGGTCCGGCGAGGGCGCGGCGGTACGATAGGCCCCCTTCCGGACGTCAGGCCTGCATGTTCAACATCGGTCCCCAGGAACTGCTCCTGATCCTGGTCCTCGCGCTCATGGTCGTCGGTCCGAAGCGTCTCCCCGAGATCGCGCGCTCGGTCGGCAAGGGCGTGCGCGAGCTGCGGAAGGCTCAGGACGAGGTCCGCAAGACGATCCAGGTGAGCCTCGACGAGCCGGCTCCGCCCGATCGCGGTCGTTCGGGCCGGCGGCTCCCGATCGAGGGACGGGACGGACCACCCGAGTCGACCCTGCCCGACGGGAGCCCACCCGACGCCGGCGCGGGCGAGACGGTCCCGGCGGCGTCGGGGTCGGACGCTGCGGCCGCGACCGCGGCCGCAGCAGGCGTGACCGAGGTCTCACGGAGTCTCGGCCGAACGCTCGCCGAGCTTCGACGCGCGCGCGAGGAGGTACAACGGAGCTTCCGCGTCGACCTCAATCCCCCCGCCCGCCCTCGGGGCATCCCGCCACGGGCGACGGCGCGGGACAGTGCGTCGTCGGACGACGCGACGACGGACGGCGACCCCGGCTCCCACGACGCGTCCGCCGCCGTAGGGGGGACACCGGCGCCGGCATCCGATGACTCGGCCGAGGCCGCCGGACCCGACCGGCCGTCCTGACGTGGCGTCGATCCGGTTGATCCCTGAGCGGTTCCGGTGGCGCCCGCGTCCGGACTCGGAGGGGCGGATGACGCTCGTCGAGCATCTCGAGGAGCTCCGCTACCGGTTGTTCATCGCCGTGGCGGCGATCGCCGTCGGCGGCGTCGTCGCATGGTTCCTCTTCGATCCGCTCATCGACCTCCTCCGCGACCCCTATTGCCGGTACTGGAACACCGTCCCGGCGGAGAACCGGACGACCGACGAGTGCACCTTCTTCTTCTTCGGTCCGCTCGAGTCGGTCGTGGTGAAGTTCAAGCTCGTCGGGTTCATCGCGCTGTTCCTCGCGTTGCCGGTCGTGCTCTACCAGTTGTGGTCCTTCATCGTGCCCGGTCTCACGGATCGCGAGCGCAAGCTCGCGATCCCGTTCGTCGCGAGCTCGGTGGTGCTGTTCGCGCTCGGGGCGGCCTTCGCGTACTGGACGCTGCCGAAGGCCCTCAGCTTCCTCCTCGGGTTCGCGGGGGACGAGTTCGCCCCTATCCTGACCGGCGACCGGTACCTCTCGTTCGTGATGCTCGTCGCGCTGTCGTTCGGCGTCGCGTTCGAGTTCCCGATCGTGCTGGTCTTCCTCACGATGGCGGGGGTCCTCACGACGCGGAAGCTGCGGGACTGGCGTCGAGGCGCGATCGTCTCGATCGCGGTGTTCGCCGCGGTGATCACTCCGAGCTCGGATCCGTACACGATGCTCGCGATGTGCGTGCCGATGTGGCTGTTCTACGAGGCGTCTATCATCGTCGGCCGGCTGATGAAGCGGTAGACGGGACGATCCGGTTGGCCATCAAAGGCAAGAGCAGGAGCCGCGGCGCGCGCACGGTGGCGCGTGGACCCAAGCCCGTCTACGTGCCGGTCCGCCGACGATTGGTCCAGCGTCGTGGGTTCTGGATCGTGGTCGCGTCCGTCCTCGGTCTCGCGATCGTGGGCGGGCTCGTCTACGGGTTCCTCCGCCAGCGCGACGAGGATCGAGCCGCGGCCGAACGCCGCGACATGGCCACCGCGGTGCGCGAGTACGCGGGACAGCTCGAGTCGGTCCTCGCGCAGGTGGGGCAGCCCGCCCCGCCGACCAGCTTCCAGGCGTTCGCGGATCTGACGTCGACGCTCGCCGGTCTGGAGAGCGGGGAGGTCGAGCCGGAGGCGGCCACGGCGACGGCGGACGGCATCGTCGAGACCGCGGCGTCGTCCGCCGAGACGGTGGCGGCGATCGATGTCGCCGCGATCGTTCGCGACCGCGGGCTCGACCCGGCGTTCACGTTGCACCTCTTCGATTCGCGGGACGAGATCGCGAGCGGCCTGCGCCTCTACGAGCAGGCCGCCCAGCTCGCTGCGCTCGCCGCGACCGGCGCCGAGGACACGCGGGCGGATCTCCTCGCCCGCGCACGGGACGTCGCGGGGCTCGCGGCCGAGGTGTTCGCACGCGGCTACGACGCCTACGTCGAAGCGCAGAGCCGCGCCGGGACGTTCCAGCCGACGTTCCCCGGTGGCACGTTCCCCGGTGGCACGTTCACCGGCCCGACCGGAGTGACCCCCTGACGTGACCGACGGCCTGCTGCTCCTGCACGCGTGGCCCCTCGACACGCGGATGTGGCAGCCGCAGCGCCTCGCGCTCCCGCCGCGGCTCCCGGTCGCCGCGCCCAGCCACCCCGGCTTCGGCGGCACCCCGGCTGTCGGCGACGTGATGACGATGAGGGCCTCCGCGGACCGCGCGCTCGCGGCCATGGATGAGCGCGGCATCGATCGCGCGGTCGTGTGCGGCCTCTCGATCGGCGGGTACATCGCGTTCGAGCTCTGGCGCCGGGCACGGGAGCGTGTGGTGGGCCTGGTGCTCGCGAACACGCGCCCCGGCGCCGACACCCCGGAAGCACGCGAGAAGCGGCTTGCGACCGCGGACCGGCTCCGCAGTGAGGGCAACGTGCTCGCCACCGAACCGCCCGCCCTGCTCGCCCCGGACGCGCCGGGCGACCTCCGCGAGCTCGTCCGTTCGATGATCGCGGATCAGCCCGCCGAGGCGATCGCGGCCGCACTCCTCGGGATGGCCGAGCGGCCCGACTCCACGCCGGACCTCGCGACGATCGACGTCCCGGCGCTCGTGATCACCTCCACGCAGGACCAGCTGATCGCCCCCGAGATCTCTGCGGAGATGGCGCAGCGGATCCCGTCCGCGGGGCTCGAGACGATCGAGGGCGTCGGACACCTCACGAACCTCGAAGCGCCGGAGGCGTTCAACCGCCTGCTCCTCGACCACGTCGCCGCCTGCGGCGTGGCCTGACCGCCGCCCGGGCGTCCGTAGACTCGACCGCGTGACCGAACCTGAGCGCTTCGCTGCGCGCTATCCGTTCGCGCTCGACGCGTTCCAGCGCTCGGCCATCGATGCCCTCGCGACCGGTGAGTCCGTGCTCGTCGCCGCCCCGACGGGATCCGGCAAGACGGTCGTCGCCGAGTACGCGATCGAGCGGGCGCTGGAGCACGGACGCAAGGCCTTCTACACCACGCCGCTCAAGGCGCTGTCCAACCAGAAGTTCGGCGACTTCACGGCGGCGTACGGCGCCGCCAAGGTGGGCCTCCTGACCGGCGACAACGCCGTGAACCCCGGCGCCTCCCTGGTCGTGATGACGACCGAGGTGCTGCGCAACATGATCTACGAGCAGAGCCC
>DASPIF010000031.1:0-2237 GCA_035629255.1 Actinomycetota bacterium
TGTTCGACGCCTCCGAGGCGAAGGGCCTCGACCTGTACTTCGAGGCCGCCGTGGGCGGCGGGATCCCGCTGATCCGGCCCCTGAAGGAATCCCTGACCGGCGAGCGGCTGCGACGCGTGCTCGGGATCGTCAACGGCACGACGAACTTCATCCTCACGAAGATGGCCGACGAGGGTCGGGCGTTCGACGACGTCCTCGCGGAGGCGCAGCGGCTCGGGTACGCGGAGGCGGACCCCACCGCCGACGTCGAGGGTCACGACGCGGCGGCGAAGTGCGCGATCCTGGCGTCGATCGCCTTCAACGCGCGCGTGGTCGCGGACGACGTCTTCCGCGAGGGGATCTCCCGCGTGACGCCCGACGACCTCGAGAACGCGCGCCGGCTGGGGTACGTCGTGAAGCTGCTCGCGATCGCGGAGATGGGGGGGGACGAGCGGATCGCCGTGCGTGTCCACCCGGCGATGATCCCTGCGTCGCATCCGCTCGCGAGCGTCCGCGACGCCTTCAACGCCGTGTTCGTCGAGGGTCCCACGGTCGGCGAGCTGATGTTCTACGGCCGAGGCGCTGGCGGCGACCCCACCGCCACCGCCGTCGTCGGCGACCTGGTCAGCGTCGCGCGCAACCTCCTCGCGGGGGCTCGAGGCGTGGGCTGCACGTGCTTCCTCGAACGCACGATCCGCCCGATGGAGGAGACGACCGGGCAGTACTACATCCTGCTCCGCGTCGACGATCGCCCCGGCGCGCTCGCGGAGATCGCGCAGGTGTTCGGCGACAGCCACGTCTCGATCAAGAGCGTGTGGCAAGAAGGGACCGGCCGCGACGCGACGCTCGTGTTCATCACGCACCGCGCGCGCGAGGGTTCCTTCCAGGCCGCGATCGCGCGGCTGCACGGATTGCCCGTCGTCGAGGAGGTCCGCAGCGTCCTGCGCGTCGAGGCCGAGGAGTGATCGCGATCGCCGTGGATCGGCGCGGGTAGCGATGGCGCGGCCCTGGCGCGGCGTGGTCGAGGAGTACCGCGACCGGCTCCCCGTCGACGACGACACCCCCGTCGTCACGCTCGGCGAGGGCGGGACGCCGCTGGTGCGCTCCGGGTCCCTGTCCGAGGAGACGGGGTGCGAGGTCTGGCTCAAGTTCGAGGGCGCGAATCCGACGGGGTCGTTCAAGGACCGTGGGATGACCCTGGCCATCAGCAAGGCGCTCGAGGAGGGTTCGAAGGCCGTCGTCTGCGCCTCGACCGGGAACACCAGCGCGAGCGCGGCGGCGTACGCGGGGAAGGCGGGGCTCACCTGCGCCGTCCTCGTCCCCAAGGGCAAGGTCGCGCTCGGGAAGATGGCGGGGACGCTCGTCCACGGCGCCCGCGTCCTCGAGGTCGACGGCAACTTCGACGCGTCGCTCGAGCTCGCGCGCGAACTCGCCGAGCGCTACGCCGTCACGCTCGTGAATTCGGTGAATCCGTTCCGGCTCCAGGGCCAGAAGACGTGCGCGTTCGAGATCGTGGACGCGCTCGAACGCGCGCCGGACGTCCACTGCGTGCCGGTCGGCAACGCGGGCAACATCTCGAGCCACTGGCTGGGCTACTCCGAGTACCTCGCCGACGGGGTGATCTCCGAGCCGCCGCAGCTGTTCGGGTTCCAGGCCGCGGGCGCGGCGCCGCTCGTCCGCGGGGCGCCGATCGCGAACCCGCAGACGATCGCCACCGCGATCCGGATCGGCAACCCGGCGTCGTGGGACCTGGCGATGCGCGCCGCCACCGAGTCGGAGGGCGCGATCTCCGCGGTCACGGATCGCGAGATCCTCGCCGCGTACCGGCGCGTCGCGCACGAAGGGTTGTTCGCCGAGCCGGCGAGCGCGGCGAGCGTCGCTGGGTTGCTGCGTCTTTCAGCGGAGGGCTCGCTCCGCGCCGGCGCGACCGTCGTCTGCGTCCTGACGGGGCACGGGCTCAAGGACCCGGAGTGGGCGATCGCGGGCGCGGCGCATCCGCCGACGGTGGGCGCCGACGCGGACGCCGTCGCCGCCGAGCTGGGTCTCTGACGTGCGCGTCACCGTCCGCGTCCCCGCGACCTCGGCGAACCTCGGTCCCGGCTTCGACTGTTTCGGACTCGCGCTCGACCTGTGCAACGAGGTCACACTCGACACCGACGCGCAACCGCGTGTGACGTGGGAGGGCGAGGGAGCCGACGAGCTCGCCACGGACGGTTCGGACCTCGTCAGCCGGGCGATCGCCGCCGCGGCGTCCGCCC
>DASPIF010000032.1:0-2794 GCA_035629255.1 Actinomycetota bacterium
CACCATCGCCATCCACAGCATCCCGGGCGCGGTGAGGTTCTCGGTGAACCGCGCCTGCCCCGTGATGAGCTCCGGATCCTCCTTGCGCAGGACCGGCTGACCGACGAAGCGTTGGGTGACAGCCATCTCGTGTCCTCTCCCCGCGCTCAGGCGCTCGCGCTCATGCGGTCGGCGGCGTCGAGGATCGCCTTCACGATGTTCTGGTAGCCGGTGCACCGGCACAGGTTCCCCTCGAGCGCCATCCGGACCTCGTGCTCCGTCGGCGAGGGGTTCTCCTTGAGGAAGCTCTGCGCCGCCATGATCATCCCGGGGGTACAGAAGCCGCATTGGAGGCCGTGGTTGCGGTGGAACGCCTCCTGGATCGGATGCAGCTCGTCGTCGGACGCGAGCCCCTCGATCGTCATGACCTCGCGACCGTCCGCCTGCGCCGTGAGCAGCGTGCACGACTTCACCGATTCCCCGTCGAGCAGCACGGTGCACGAGCCACACGACGTCGTGTCGCAGCCGATGTTGGTTCCGGTGAGCCCGAGATGCTCACGGAGGAAGTACACGAGCAGGGTCCGTGGCTCGACGTCCGCGTCGCGCCGCACCCCGTTCACGACCACCGATACCTGCGTCACGGCTCCGCCTCCTGCGCGATGGGTGTGCCGAACGCCGGGACGCGGCGGGCGGCGAGGACGCGGATGCTAGTCCTGCGGGCGGCCTCGTGCGACCCGCCGCGCGCAGGAGGACACGTCAGTCCGTTCCCCAGTCGCCCGCCGGCGCCTCGGACGCCTCCTCGGCGGAGCAGTCGGTGCCCGTGCCGAGGCTCCGCGTCCCGGAGGCCTCGATCCGGATCCAGAAGCAGGCGCCGGTGTCGGCGCGCGCCGCCGCCGTCCAGCGCTCCCCGGTCGCGTAGACGCTGACGATCTCCGAGTCGTTCGAGCTCACGTCCGGGTCGATCAGCAACAGGTCGTCGAGCCCCGCCTCGTTCCGCAACCGCAGGGCCGTGGCGATCTCGAGGGTCCCGTCGGACTCGGCGACCCGCTCCGCGGCGTCGGCGGTCGCCCGCAGGTTCGACTGGGCGTACGCGACCGCTCCCGTCCTCGCGAGCGGCCCCGGCCGCGCGTACCATCGCAGCGATGAGCGAGCTCACCGACGTCCTGGCGGCGATCGAGTCGCTCTCGGCGCGTGGCGAGAAGCTCGCGCTCGCGACGATCGTGGCCGTCCGCGGCTCGACGTACCGGCGGCCGGGCGCCCGGCTCCTCGTGCCCGAGGACGGCGAGGTCGTCGGGAACATCTCGGGCGGCTGCCTCGAGAACGACGTCGCCGACGTCGCGCGGATCGTGATGCGCGAGGGCGTGGCGCGGATCGTCTCGTTCGACCTCACCGCCGACGACGACGAGGTCTGGGGATGGGGGCTCGGGTGCAACGGCGCGTTCGAGCTGTTCGTCGAGCCGGCGGACGAGGCGGCGGAGGTCGCCGGAGCGCTCCGGATCGCGCTCGAGGAGGAGCGGCCGATCTGCATGGTCACCGTCCTCGACTCGACGGTTCCCGGCGTCGGCCAGGGAGACCGGATCCTCGTCAGGCCCGGCGGCGCGGCCGAGCGGTCGTTCGGCGACGCGACGCTCGACGCGGCCGCGCGCGACGCCGGACTCGACCTCCTCTCGCGGGAGCGGAGCGAGATCCGGACGCTGTCCGGGACCGACGGCGAGGCTCGCGCGTTCGTCGAGGTGCTCGAACCGCCGCTGCGCCTCGTGATCTGCGGCGCGGGCCACGACGCCGCGCCACTCGTCCGGCAGGCCGCGCTGCTGGGGTGGAACCCGGTCGTGGTCGACGACCGACCCGAGTTCCTGAACCACGACCGGTTCCCCGAGGCGAACGCGTTCGTCCTCGTCGAACGGCCGGACAAGATGGCGGAGGTGGCGCCGGTCGACGAGCGCTCGTTCGTCGTCGTGATGACGCACAACTTCTTGCGCGACAAGGACTACGTCCGCTCGCTGATCGGCTCTTCGGTCCGCTCGGTCGCGATGCTCGGCCCCCGTGTCCGCACCGAGCGGCTCCTCGCGGACCTCCGCGACGAGGGCGTCGACCCCCCCGACGACGTGCTCGCGCGGTTCCGCAGCCCGGCCGGGCTCGACCTCGGCGCCGAGGGGCCCGAGGAGATCGCGGCCGCGATCTGCGCCGAGATCGTCGCGCTCAAGCGTGAGCGAGGAGCCGGGTTCCTGAGGGACCGGCCCGGTCCGATCCACGAGCGTCACGCCTCCCGCTGACGCGCGCGTCAGTACCAGGCGTCGCGCGGTCCCTTGTACTCCTGGATGTCGTTGCCGCCGTCGACGACGAGCGTCTGCCCGGTGACGTAGCTCGCGCCCTCCGACGCGAGGAACGCGATCGCCTCGGCGACCTCTTCCGGCGCTCCGCTGCGTCGCGCGGGCGTGTGCTCGCCCGCCACGCGTTCCTCGGGCAGCTGCGAGCCGGTGGCGATCCAGCCCGGCTGGACCGAGTTGCAGGTCACGCCGAGCGCCGCGTTCTCGAGCGCGACCGTCCGCATCAGCCCGTCCATCGCGGCCTTCGCCGCGGCGTATCCGGCGCTCTCGGGGTTCGTGGTGCGCGGCCCGGTCACCGAGGACACCATCACGATGCGTCCGTATCCCGCGCCGAGCATCCGCGGTAACGCAGCGCGCGTCACGTGGAACGCCGTCATCAGGTTGAGCGCGAGGTCGCGCTCGAACGCCTCGGATGCCAGATCGACGACACGCGCCCCCTCGTCCTGCGTGCCGGTCTGCACCATCCCGGCGTTGTTCACGAGCACGTC
>DASPIF010000033.1:0-14906 GCA_035629255.1 Actinomycetota bacterium
GGGTTCACCACGCTCGACCCGCCCGGCGACGTCGCCTCGGTCCACGCCGTCCGCCGCGCCGAGTGGGTCCAGCGCACCATCGATGGCCTCCGCGAGCTGATCGAGCCCGCCGCCGCGCGCATCGGCGAGGCCGTGGCCCGCGCCCAGGGCGAGGCGATCCCGGATCTCGGCCCGGCGGAGGCGGCGGTGCCGGGGCTCGCGCAGCTGATGGGCCAGCTGTCGCCGCTGCTCGTCGGGGCGCAGGTCGGCACGGTGCTCGGATCGCTCGCGACGCGAGCGCTGGGCCTGTTCGAGATCGCGCTGCCGAGGCCGGCGGGGGCGCACGACTTGGTCTTCGTCGTCCCGAACGTCGCGGCGTTCGAGCGCGATTGGAGCCTCGACGCGACCGAGTTCCGCACGTGGGTCGCGACGCACGAGGTCGCGCACCGGTTCGTGTTCTCGCGGCCGTGGATCCTCCCCCACGTGCGAGCGCTGCTCGACGACTACCTGTCGACGCTCCGGTTCGACGTCGACGCGATCCGCCGGCGGCTCGAGGTCTTGGACCCGACGGACCCCGAGGGCATGCGCGACGCCCTCGGCGAGGGCGAGGGTCTCTTCGGGACCGTGATCGACGACGAGCAGCGCCTGAAGCTTCGGCGCGTCCAGGCGTTCATGAGCGCCGTCGAGGGATACGCCGACCACGTCGTCCACGGTCTCGCGGGCACGTTGCTCCCGTCGGCGGGCCGCATCGAGGAGGCGATGCGCCGCCACCGCGAGGACGAGCGCGTCGATCCGGTCCTCGAGCGGATGCTGGGCATGGAGGTCGAGCGCGAGCGCTACCGGCAGGGCGAAGCCTTCTGCGACGTCGTCGCCGAGATGACCGACGAGGCAACGCTCGCTCGGATGTGGGGCGACGCCGGATCCCTGCCGTCGCTCCCCGAGATCGAGGAGCCACGGCTTTGGCTGTCCCGGATCGTATGACGCTCCGCCACGCGTGCGCCGTCCCCTTCGCTATCCTGCGCGCGCGATGACGGTCGGGGAGCTCGTGTTCGCGAACGTGGTCGACGACCGCGTGTGGGCCGCCGAGGGCGAACGCGGCGCGACGGGCATCTACCTCCTCAACGCTCCCGGGCGCGCGCTCCCGTTCCGGCTCTACCGCGCGTGGAAGGTCGGCACCGGGATGGTCACCGAGGAGGTCCACCTCTACGGGCCGTCGGGTCGCCTCGTGTACCGGTGGGGACCCGAGGTCCGCCGGATGATCGGAAGCATGGATCTGACGGTCGAGACGGACCGCGTGGAGGAGGCCCGGTTCGACGAGACCGGCGCGTTCCTCGCCTCGTTCGTCCTCGACGGCGAGATCGTCGGCGAGATCGAGGTCCCCGTCGTCGTCCAGACCGCCGACGCGAAGCTTCCCAAGGACGTCGAGGAGGGGTTCCGCAAGTCGGACGTGATCTGGGTCGGCGTCGAGGCGAACGGGATCCGTCGGACCGTGCCAGCCTGGTTCGCCTACCGAAACGGCAAGGTGTACGTGCTCTCCAAGCGCGACGCCGGACCGGAGGAGCAGTCGATCCCCGGCGTGCCCAACGCGAGCGAATTGCTGCTCGTCACCCGCCGGAAGGGGCGCGACACGTCGATCGACGAGTACCCCGCAGCCGCCCGGGTCCTCGAGGGACAGGAATGGGAGGAGGCGGCCAAGCTCCTCGTCGACCGCCGACGCAGCCGCGTCGGGGCCCCGGCCGAGTCGCTCGGGCGCTGGCGGGGGTCGTGCGACATCGTCGAGCTCACCCCGCTCGTCGGCTGACGGCGACGAGCCTCAGCGCGGTGGTCACACCTCCGAGCGGTTGAGCAGACGACCCACTGCGTCCGCGATCTTCTCGAGATCGCGGCCCAGATCGATCATCTCCTCCGGCGTCAGCGCCTGCGGGCCGTCGCACAACGCGGATTCGGGATCGGGATGCACGTCGATCATCACGGCGTCGGCGCCGGCGGCGACCGCGGCGCGAGCCATCGGCGCCACCAGCGGGCGCTTGCCCACCGCGTGCGAGGGGTCGACGATCACGGGGAGATGGGACTCGCGCTGAGCGACGGCCATCCCGGCGAGGTCGAGCGTGTTCCTCGTTGCCTGCTCGAACGTTCGGATCCCGCGCTCGCACAGGATGATCTCCGAGTTCCCGCGCTGCGCGACGTACTCCGCCGCCTGGAGCCACTCGTCGATCGTCATCGCGAGACCGCGCTTGAGCATCACCGGCTTGCGCGAGAGCCCGACCTCCTTGAGCAGCTCGAAGTTCTGCGCGTTGCGCGTCCCGACGCGGACGCAATCGGCCACTTCCGCGACGCGCGCGACGTGCGAGACGTCCGTGACCTCGATGATGATCGGCAACGCGGTCTGACGTCGGCACTCTTCGAGGATCTCGAGCCCGCGCTCGCCGAGACCTTGGAAGGAGTACGGGGAGGTGCGGGGCTTGAACACATCCCCCCGCAGCACCGTCGCGCCTGCCGCCTTCGCGGCCTTCGTCGCGATCAGCGCCTGCTCCTCGCTCTCGACGGCGCACGGACCGGCGATGATCGTGAAGGTCTCCCGGCCGATCGGCGTCGGGCCGACCGACACCAGCGTCGGCTCGGGGTGCAGATCGGCGGCGACCATCTTGTAGGGCTTGCCGACGTGGATCACGTGATCGACGCCAGGGAGCTGCTTCCAGTCGACGGCCGCGAACCGGTCGGTGTCCCCGACGAGCCCGATGATCGTGTGCACCGTCCCCCGCGAGACGAACGCCTCGCCACCCATCGAGCGGACGCGCTCGGCGACCGCCTCGATGTCGGCCTCGGCGGCCTCCCGCTGCATCACCACGACCATCCGTGTCGCCTTCCTTCTCGTACGGGTCGGGGGTCGGGACCCCGGAGACGGAAAACCCCGGGCCCTCGGCCCGGGGTCGTCTGTCCGTTCGGCTCAGGCGACTACGCCGGGCGGCGCCCGAAGTAGAGGAACCAGCGGCCGACGTACTCGCGCATCGTCGGCGTATGGTGCCAGCGGCCGGCGGACCTGGCAACCCTGCACCCCGGAGTGACGCGGTGGCTACGATGCGCGCGTGACGGTCACGGTGGTCGACCACCCCCTCGCCGGGCATCTCCTGACGCAGCTACGCGATCGACGCACGCCGCCACCGGTCTTCCGAACGCTCGCGAAACGGCTCGCGCTCGCCCTGACGCTCGAGGCGATCCGGGACATCCCCACGACCGAGATCGAGGTCGACGGCCCGCTGGAGTCGTCGACGGGCGTCGAGCTCGCGGACCTCGTCGCGGTGCCGATCCTGCGGGCGGGACTCGGGATGCTCGAGGCCGTGACCGAGCTGTTCCCCGAAGTGGCCGTCGGCTACATCGGACTCGAGCGCGACGAGGCATCGCTCCAGCCACAGTCCTACTACCGGAAGCTTCCTTCGGTCGCCGGGCGCCACGTGCTCGTCCTCGACCCGATGCTCGCGACCGGCGGCTCCGGGTCCGCGGCGACCGCCGCCGTCCGCGAAGGCGGTCCCGTCTCGGTCCGGTTCGTGTGCGTCGTCTCGGCGCCCGAGGGCATCGCGCGGATGGAGGCCGACCACCCCGACGTGCCGATCTTCACCGCCGCCGTCGACCGCCAACTGAACGAGCACGGCTACATCCTGCCGGGGCTCGGCGATTTCGGGGATCGGTTGTTCGGGACCGAGGGAACCGGCTAGCCCGACCCCCCCTCGTACGCGCGCCCGGCGGCGGCGGGCGGCCGGACACGCCCGACGAACCCGGCGATCGCGACGATCGTCACGACGTACGGGATCATCCGGATGAACTGCGGCGGGAGCGCCGAGATCAACGGCGCGTCGTCGAGCCGCAGCGGGATCGCCTGTGCGAAGCCGAACAGCCACGCGAAGAACAGCAGCCGGATCGGGCTCCAGTTCGACATGATCACGGCGGCGAGCGCGATGAACCCGAGCCCGAGCGTCTGCCCCTCCCGCCAGTTGCCGATCACCTCGGACGCGAGGAACGCCCCCGACAGGCCCGCGAACGCCCCCGACAGCAGCACGCCCTGATACCGGTACCCGGCGACCCGGACGCCGAGCGACCGCGCCGCCTCGGGGTTCTCGCCACACGAGCGCAGCCGCAGCCCCCAGCGGGTCCGGTACAACGCGAACCACACGGGCACCACGAGCAGGGCGGCGACGAGCACGACCGGCGACAGCCCGGAGAACGCGCGACCGAAGTCGCCGAGGCTCGACAGCCCGGGCAGATCCAGCGTGGCGAGATGGGGCCCGCCGGGGTCCGACTGCGTCGCCTGGCCGAAGAACGCCTGCGACAGGAAGCGGGCGAGCCCGATCGCGACGAGGTTGATCACGACGCCGGACACGATGTGGTCGACGCGGAACGTGATCGTCGCGAGCGCGTGGACGCCCGCGAACAGCGCACCCGCGACCGCGCCCGCGAGGAGACCGAGCGCCGGACCGGCGACGAGCCCGAGGTCCATCGTCTCGACGAAGTACCTCGCGCCCCAAGCGCCGGCGACGGTCCCGATGATCATCATGCCCTCGAGGCCGATGTTCACGATGCCGGAGCGCTCGCTGAAGAGCCCCCCGATCCCCGTCAGGTACAGGATCGTGAAGTACGTGAACGAGATCTGGAGCGCGACGGCCACGTCGACGAGGGACACCTAGCGTTCCTCCCCGTCGAGCCGATCGACCGGCTGTTGCTTCGGTTCGCCCGCGCCTCCGGGGCCCGCCGACCCGCTCGGAGAACGCGGCACCGCTGCGTCACCCGCGGCCGCTGCGCGCTGGAGCTGACGCGCCGCGAGGCGTCGCTTCGCGATCTGGTACGTGATCACCACGACCAGGATCAGGATGCCCTGCAAGATGATGATGAACTCCCGCGGGACGTCCGTCTCGATCTGCAGCGCCGTCTCGCCGCGACCGAGGATCCCCCAGACGATCGCCGCGCCGATGATCCCGATCGCGTTGTTCTGACCGAGGAACGCCACCGCGATCCCGGTGAACCCGAGCTGGGCGACGTAGTTCGTCCCGAGGTAACCCTTGTCCGCGAGGATCTGCTGCATCCCCACCAGCCCGGCGAGCGCACCGGAGATCAGGAACAGCCGGAGCTGGGTCGCCCCAATCGAGATCCCGCCCGCGCGCGCCGACCCCGGTGAGGACCCGACGGCGCGCGCCTCGAAGCCGAGGCGGGTCCGCCGGATCAGGAACCACACGAGGATCGCCGCGGCCACGCCGAGCAGCAGCAGCCACGAAAGATGGGCGCCCGGCGTGATGTCGAACAGGCTGCCCATGTCGCCGATCAGCGCCGTCTCGGGGAACTCGTCCGTGCGGAGGTCGACGTTCTGGCCGGCGGGTGCGTTCGAGAACCGAAGGGGGTAGTTGAGGGCCCACGCGAGCAGGCTGATCGCGATCTGGTTCAGCATGATCGTCGTCACGACCTCGTGCGCGCCGGTCGCGACCTTCAGGATGCCGGGGATCGCCGCCCAGACCATGCCGCCGAGCACGCCCGCGAGCAGCACCGCGACGACGAGGATCGGGCCCGGCAACCCCGGCAGGCTCACCGCCGCCCAGGATGCCGTCACCATCCCGACGAGGTACTGGCCCTCGACGCCGATGTTGAAGAGGCCGCCCTTGAACGCCACCGCGACGGCGAGCGCCGAGAAGATCAGCGGCGTCGCGTTCGCCAGCACGTACCCGAATCCGTCCGCCGACCCGAGCGAGGAACGAAGGATCGCGCCGTAGACGCCCGTCGGCGACTCGCCGTACGCCACGATCAGGAGCGCGCCGAGCGCCACGGCGATCACGAAGGAGACGAGCAGCGCGAGGAGCTGACCGCCGATCCGCTCGAGGCGGTCGCCGCGGGTCCCGGCGGACGCCGCGGCTTCGGTGGCCGACGGCGTCGTCGTGATGTCCGGCCCGCTCACGTCAGCTCGCGACCCGCTCGGTCTCTCCCCCGAGCATCCCCGCCCCGATCCGTTCCGGTGGCGCGTCCGGGCCGAACTCGCCGGTGATCCGGCCCTCGTACAGCGTCACGATGCGGTCCGACAGCGCGTAGATCTCATCGAGCTCGGCGGAGATCAACAGCACGGCGCGGCCCTCTGCCTTCTGGTCCAGGATCTGCTTCCACACGAACTCGATCGCGCCGACGTCGAGCCCGCGCGTCGGCTGGCTCGCGATCAGCAGCTTCGGGTCGGTCTCGAGCTCCCGAGCGAGGATCAGCTTCTGCTGGTTCCCGCCCGACAGCGTCGCCGCGGACACGTCGATGCTCCTCGTCCGGACGTCGAACAGGTCGACGAGACGCGAAGCGAGTGCCTTGATCTTGCGGATCAGCAGGACGCCGAACCGCGTGGACAACGACGCGTCGTCGTGCCGGCCGAGCGCGGCGTTCTCCCAGATCGTCATGTCGAGGACGAGGCCCTGCTCGTGCCGGTCCTCGGGGATGTAGGCGACGCCGGCGTTGCGGATCTCCGCCACGCTCTGGCCAGCGAGATCTCGCCCCTCGAGCGAGATCCGCCCCGCCGTCGGCTGACGCAGCCCGATGATCGCCTCCGCGAGCTCGCGCTGCCCGTTGCCCTCCACGCCGGCGAACCCGAGGATCTCCCCGGTCCGGACCTCGAACGAGACGCCGTTGAGCTTGCCCTCGGCTTCGAGGCCCTCGACGCGCAGGACGGGTTCGCCGACCTCGGCATGCGGCTTGTCGAGCCGGAACAGGACGGGGCGGCCGACCATCATCTCGGCGAGCTCGGCTTTCGACGTCTGCGCGGGCGTCGTCTCGCCGACGACCTTCCCGCGACGCAGGACGGTGATGCGATCGGCGATCTCCATCACCTCGTCGAGCTTGTGGCTGATGAACACGATCGACTTCCCGGCCTCTCGCAGGTTGCGCAGGTTGACGAACAGCTCCGTCGTCTCGCCGGGCGTGAGGACGGCAGTGGGCTCGTCCAGGACCAGGATCTCGACCCCGCGGTAGAGCGCCTTCAGGATCTCGACGCGCTGCTCCTCGCCGACCGAGAGATCCTCGACCACGGCGTTCGGCCGCACGTCGAAGCCGTACGTCCGCGCGAGCTCGGCCACGCGCGCGTCCGCGGCCTCCATGTCGAGGAGCTCGCCGCCCTCCTCACCCAGGATGATGTTCTCGGTGACGGTGAAGGGGTCGACGAGCACGAAGTGCTGGTGAACCATGCCGATCCCGAGGGCGATCGCGTCGCGCGGGCTCGAGATCTTGGCCGCTTCGCCGCGGACGAGGAACCGACCGCCGTCCGCGGGGTACATCCCGTAGAGGACGCGCATCAGCGTCGACTTGCCCGCGCCGTTCTCGCCGATCAGCGCGTGGATCTCACCGGCGTGGAGCTCGAGCGAGACGTCGTCGTTCGCGACGACGCCGGGGAACCGCTTCGTGACGTGCTCGGCGACGACGAGGGGCGGGGCGTCCGCACGCCCCACCCCGTCGCCGGTCGTCATCGCGTCACCGGGTCCCGGGGTTATCCCGCCGGTGTCTCGGGGACCGTGAGCTCTCCGTTGACGATCTGCTCCTTGAACGCGTCGAGCTGGTCGGTGATCTCCGACGTCATCAGCTCGGTGTTGGACTTCGAGTAGTCGATGCCCTCCTCGGCGATGCCGAACACCACGCCTCCCGGCGCGAAGCTCCCGTCGCCGACCGCCGCGACCGCGTCGTAGACCGCGGTGTCGACACGCTTGAGCATCGACGTGAGGATCAGCGGCTGCTGCTCGGGACTCGCCGTCAGGTACTGGTCGGAGTCGACCCCGATCGCGAGCTTGTCCGCCTTCACGGCCGCCGTGAACAGGCCTGCGCCGGACGCTCCGGCCGCGTGGTAGATGATCTCGGCTCCGGCGTCGTACATGCTCGTCGACAGCGCCTCGCCCTTCACGGGGTCGTTGAACGCCGTCGTGTCGTCGCCGATGTACTCGACGAGGACCTCCATGTTCGGGTTGATCTCCTGCGCCCCGGCGACGTAGCCGGCCTCGAACTTCTCGATCAGCGGACCGGTCTGGCCCCCGAGGAACCCGATCGTGTCGCATCCGCAGTGGATGGCGGCCGCGGCGCCGACGAGGAACGAGCCTTCGTGCTCCTTGAACGTGTAGTCCGCGACGTTCTCGAGCTCGTCGTTCGTCAGGCCGCACGCGGTCCCGCACGTCGCGTAGCCGTCGACGATCATGAAGCTCGTCTCCGGGTAGTCGGGCGCGATCGTGTTGATCCCGGGCGAGAACGCGAACCCGACCCCGATCACGAGGTCGAAGCCGGCGTCCGCGAGCGCCTGGACGTTCGCGTCACGGTCGGAACCGGTCGAGTTGGCCTCGTTCGTGACCACGTTCTCCTCGCAGACGAGGCCGTCCGCGACCGCCTGGTCGAGGCCCGCCGCCGCCGCGTCGTTGAAGGACTTGTCGCCGACGCCGCCGACGTCGAACGCCAGACCGACCCGGATGTCGCCGTTGCACTCCGCCGCGGTCTCGCCGGTGGTCGTCCCACCGGTGTCGCCACCGCCCGGCTCGCCACCCTCACCATCGCCGCCACACGCCGCCGCGACGATCGCGAGTATCGCGAACAGGACGAGGAACCTCGTCCGCCAATCCCGCATCCGCTGCCTCCCCTTAGGTTTCGGGCGCGCCCCGGGCGAGGCGCCGCCGAGATTCTGGGTGCCCGGCCTTGAGCCGTCAATCGAGGTACGTCGCCGAGCGCCCGCGGGGATGCCGCTCGCGCCGGACCGCCCGACCATGCAGGGCCGTTCAGGCGGGCGCCGCAGACCCCCCGAGGGGCGCACCGAGCTCACGCTGGACCGTGGAGATCTCGATCTGGGGCCCGTACCCGCGCATCACGGTGAGCGCCGCGTCGTGCGACGCGGGGCTCGAGCCGCCACATGCGTCCGCCGCGATACGGACGAACGCGCCGTCGTCGGCCGCGTCGAGCGCCGTCGAGATCACGCAGCAGTCGGTCGCGACCCCGCAGAGGATCACCGTGGCCGGATCCCCCGCCCGCTCGCGCAATCGCTGGCCCCATGCGGAAAAGGTCGGTCGGGCCACGGGCTCCAGGCCCATCGCCGCGGCGCGCGAGCGGTACGGCTCTGACAGATCGAACCAATCGCGGTCGGGCCGGAGCACGTCGGAGAAGGTGTCGTAGTACGGCCCCCAGCTCCCCTCGTGCACGGGGGGCGGAACGAACCGGGTGAACGCGACCCGGTCGCCGAACGCGTCGAGGAGCCGGTCGATCCCGGACGCGGCGTCCTGGAACGACGGGGTCGCCCAGGAGCTCTCCGCGTCGCGGAAGACGTCCTGCATGTCGATCACGACGACCAGCGGACCGGGCATCACACCTCCTCGACGGCGGGGTGCCGCCGTGGCCGGCGGGCGTGCGAGACTATCGCGCCGCCGATGACCGACCCGATGCCCGCCGACGCGTCCATGGAGCGCATCCGCGACCGGTTCGCGCGCTCGGAGTTCCATACGGGCTGGCTGGGGTTGCAGCTCGAGCACCTCGGCCCCGGAGAAGCGGACGTCTCGCTCGCGATCGAGGCGAAGCACCGGAACCTGATGGGGACGCTGCACGGCGGGATGATCTCGACCCTCGCGGACACCGCGACGGGCGTCGCGATGGGCTCGAGCCTCGACGCCGGTGAGACGTGGACGACGACCTCGCTGCACGTGACGTTCCTTGCCCCGGGCCGCGAGGGGCGCATCACGGCGCTCGGCCGCGTCGTGCGCCGTGGGCGCCGCTTCGGCTACGCCGAGGCCGACGTCGTGGGCGACGACGGCGCCCTACTCGCACGCGCGAGCGCGACGTTCGCGATCATGCCGGATCGGTCGGCGGGACCACCGACCGGGGATCAATAGTCGACGTCGATCTCCTGCATCACCTTCGCGAGCTCGGACAGCGCGCCCTGGAGCTGCATCAGGAGCATCATCGAGCCGTCGATCCGGAGCTTCCCGCTCATGAAGGCCCCGACGGGGTTGAGCTCCGCCCGCGCGAGGCTCGCCGCCGTCTCGTAGTCCTGTTCGATCGTCGCGTCCGGCTGAGCCGCGTCACCCGCCTGGAGATCGACCGACCCGTCCGCGATCGCGAACCAGTACCGCTTCGGCCCGTCCGGCGTCTCGATCACGTTCTGGATCGTCGCGGTCTTCCCGGCGATCGCCGTCTTGAACGCGTCGCTCTCGTTCAGACGTCGTTCGAGCTCGGCGGTCCACTCATCGGACAGGAACGGAACGGGCACGGTGTCACTCCCTCGGTCGGGTGCGGGGGGCGGTTGGTGGGCCCGAGTATAGGAGCGCCCCGCGCTTCCGTACCCGTCAGGGCGCCTTCGTCGCCGCCGGCTGCTCGAACAGCGGTGGATCGGTCAGGTGCAACACGTCGTTGAGGAAGCGGACGCGACGCGCGTCGCCGTCGACGACGATCGAGTTCAGGCTCGTGTTCTCCGGGAGGAAGAACATCTCGTGGTCGACGCCCATGATCGGGGCGAGGTACGCGTTGATCACGCCGCCGTGGCACACCACCATCACATCGCCGTGGGGATGACGGTCGAGGATCCGCTCGATCGCGCCGCTCACGCGCTCGCGGAACGGCCTCAGCTGCTCGACGCCGGGCGCGTACCGCCACACCGGCTCCTGATGACGGACCCGATGCAGCATCTCCTCGTCCGCGAGGATGATGTCGCGGAACGAGTGACGTTCCCACTCGCCGATGTGCGCCTCGATCAGATCGGGCTCCTCGAGGACCTCGACGCCGGCGGCGCGGGCGTACGGCGCGATCGTCTCGCGGGTGCGCCGCATCGTCGAGCTGTAAACGACGGCGGGCTCGTCCATCACGAGCAGTCGCTTGGCGAGGAGCTCCGCCTGCTGCCGTCCTTCCGCCGACAGCGGTGGGTCCCACTGCTCGCCGCGCGGCGACGAGACGACGTCTGCAGAGTCGAAGTCGGACTGCCCGTGGCGGATCAGGTAGAGGACGCGTTCGGTCATCGCGCGATGCGCCGGCCCTTGCGACGGGTGCGGTCGCGCGCGAACGCCTCGACGTCGTCGCGTCGCCAGATGCGCCCGCCCGCGAGACTCGCGAGCGGCTCGGGGAACGCCCCGCGGCGCACGTAGGTCACGACCCGGCGGCGATCCCAGCCGAGGATCCGCGCGGCCTCGGTCACGCCAACGAGGTCGGGCGTTTCCTCCACGATCAGGACCACGTCGTCCGCCAGGAGCCCCCGGAGCCCGGAGACGCACCCGTCGCGGGTCTTCGTCCGGATCTCGTCGTCGCCGACCCTGCCGATCCAGCCCGCGCCGTCGCGGTGCATCGTCGCGCGCACCTGCACCCTCCGCACGCGCGGATGATAGCGATGGGGTTCAGGGGGGCCGACGGCGGCCGCGCGTCCGGTTGAGCTCGATCCTCCAGCATCCCTCGTGCCAGTGCCGCCTCGCGTCCGCGTCCTCACGAGGCACGACGACGAAGTGCCAGACGCCCGGACGGATCTCGAGACCGCACCCCGGACACCGGTAGAGCTTGTCCCCGGTGAGCCGCCGAACGTCCGCGTCGGGGGACAGCGCCCACATCGGCGCGGCCGACTGCGGCATCCGGGGCTGCTCCGGCCGCTCCTCCGGCATCCGGCGATGCTTCCGCGGCATCACGCGCCTCTTCCGGCGACGCGTCGCACGAACGGCGCGACGACGCTCGCGAGGGTCGCGCCGATCACCGCATCGTCGACCTTCGGACCCGGGACGCGGAACGAGTGGTCGCCGCCCTCCACCCGCTCGAGCGTGGCGAGGGCACCCAGCAGCGCGAGCACCACGTCGAGCCGATCCGGCTGGGCGAACGGATCGCGCGTCCCCTCGACGAACAGCATCGGGACCCGGATCCGCTCGAGGTGTTCTGCGCGCAACCGGTCCGGCTTGCCCGGGGGGTGGAGCGGATACCCGAGGAACACGAGCGCGTCCGCGGCCATCCCCTCGGCGACGCACATCGAGGCGATCCGGCCCCCGAGCGACTTGCCGCCGACGAGGACCGGCCGCGCGGGGGCCTCGGTCCCGACCGCGTCGACGACCGCCGTCCACGTCGCGCGGAGCGCGGGCTCTCGGTCGGGGGCGCGGCGGCCGCGCTCGACGTAGGGGAAGTTGAACCGCACCGTCGCGACCCGGGCCTCGGCGATCGCCCGGCAGAACCCCGCGAGGAACGGGTGGTCCATCCCCGCGCCGGCGCCGTGCGCGAGGACGAGCGTGGCGATCGCGCCGCGCGGCGTGGATCGCGCGGTCGACACGGCGACGTCGAGGTCCGGGACGTGGATCTCGCCGCGGACCTCGTCGGTGGGCATGCCAGAATCCTGGCAGATGGCAGGAACGCTCTACGTCGGCACGTCGGGATTCTCGTTCGACGGGTGGAAGCACGGCGTCTTCTATCCCGAGGGGCTGAAGAACCGCGAGATGCTCTCGTACTACGCGAGCCGGTTCCCGTCCGTCGAGATCAACTACACGTTCCGCCGCTTCCCCACCGAGAAGGCACTCACAACATGGCGCGAGGGGACCCCGGAGCCGTTCCGGTTCACGCTGAAGGCGAACCAACGGATCACGCACTTCAAGAAGCTCCGCGACGTGGACGACGACGTCCGGGACTTCCTCAAGGCTGCGTCGGTCCTCGGCGAGCGGCTCGGCACGGTGCTGTACCAGTGCCCTCCGACGCTCCAGTACGACCGCTCGCTGATCGAGGCGTTCGTCGGCTACCTCCCGCCGACGCCGCGGGCGGCGATGGAGTTCCGGCACCCGTCGTGGACCGAGGCGCGTGACCTGTTGCTCGACCACGGCATCGCGTGGTGCGTCGCCGAGACCGACGACAAGGACCCCGGGCCCGACGACCTCTCGTGGCAGCCGTTCGGGTACCTCCGGCTCCGCAAGAGCGGCTACACCGACGAGGAGATGGCGGACTGGGCCGCCCGGATGCGCTCCGCGCTGGAGGCCGGGAGCGACATCTATTGCTACTTCAAGCACGAGGACGACGGCGCGAGCACGAAGATGGCCGACCGCCTCCGCGCGCACATCGGCACCTGAACCACGCGACGCCGTTCAGGCGAGTCGCGCCTCGAGCACACGGCGGAGCTCGGCGATCCGTTCGTCGTCGTCGACCTTGCGGCCGAGGTCATCACGCACGTAGAACGCGTCGACGACGCGGTCGCCGTAGGTCGCGACCTTGGCCAGATGCACGTCGACCCCGAGCTCCGAGAGCGTGCGCGTGACGTCGAACAGGAGCCCGATGCGGTCGGCGGCCCCGACCTCGATGACCGTCGAGAAATCCGACGCGGAGTTGTCCACCGCGACGCGGACCGGGACCTCACCGCGAGGCGCGGGGTATCGACGCCGCTTCTCCTCGACGCGGTAGGCGAGCGAGAGCCGGCCCTCGATCGCCTTGCGCAGGATCGACCGGAAGTCGCGCCACCGCTCCTCCCCCACCTCGTGCTCGAAGGTGCCTTCCACGTCGAAGACATCGACGGCCGTTCCGTCGTCGGTCGTGAACACCTGCGCGGACAGGATCGACAGACCGGCGAGCGACAGCGCGCCGGCGATCATCGACAGCAGGCCGGGGCGGTCGGCCGCGACGACCGTGAGCGCGTACGTGCCCGGTTCGGTTCCCTGGGTCGCGAGCGTGCGGACCTCGTGGAGCTGGAAGCGCCGCGCGATCAGCGGGTGCTGGGCGGCGATCGTCTCGATCGGCATCGTGAGCAGGTACGACCGTGGCATCCGGAGGAAGAAGCGCTCGAGCTCGTCGGGATCGACGCCCGCGAGCCGCTCGCGGAGCTCCTCGACGCGCTCCGCGAGCCGGACCGCGGTCTGCGGTCCCACCTCGCCGCGCTCGAGGACGCGCTGCACCTTGGAGACGAGCTCGCGGACGAGGGCGGCACGCCACGGCGTCCATGCCAGCGGCCCGGTGGCCTCGGCGTCCGCGATCGTGAGCAGCGTCAACGCCGCGAGGCGCTCGGGGTCGCCGACCCGGGCGGCGACGTCGTGGATCAGGTCCTCGTCCTCGAGGTCGCGTCGCGTCGCGGTGTCGGAGAGCAACAGGTGTTCCCGCACGAGGAACGTGGCGAGCGAACGCGAGGGCTCGTCGATGCCCATCGCCCCGAACGTCTCCTCGACGATCCGCGCGCCCTCGGCGACGTGCGCACCGCGGCCGACCTTGCCGATGTCGTGGAACAGGGCGCCGAGGAGCGCTCCGTCGCGGTCCTCGACGGAGGCCACCGCGTCGACGAGCATCGGATCCGTCGCCCGACCGTGCAGGAGCGCGCGCATGTTCGCGAGCGCGCCGAGGAGATGCTCGTCGACCGAGGAGCGGTGGTACGGGTCGCGCTGCGGTCGGCACCGGACGTCACCCCACGAGGGCACGAACCGGACGAGCAGGCCGAGGCGGTCGAGCGTCTCGAGCGCGCGCGTCCCGGCCTCGGCCCGCACGATGCGAAGGAACGCGTCGCGGACGTCGTCGGACCAGCGGACGGCCTCGGGGACGGATGCCTCCTCGATCCGGTCGAGCGCCGTCGTGGGGAGGACCCCGTCGCCGCGTTCGGCGGCGGCCGCGAACCCCGCGAGGATCCCGTGCGGCGTCGGCTCGATCTCGACGTCCTCGTCCGGCGAGTCGCCGGACGCACGAGCGAGCATGGACCTCGTGACGTGCTCGACCTGGCGGGCGTGCTCGAAGACCTGCCGCGTCAGCGCATCGACGTCGGTGAGCCCGGGTTCGTCGGCGAAGCCGAGCGCACGCGCGATCGTCGGCTGCTGCTCGAGGACGAGCCGGTCGCCCTCGCGCCCGGCGGTGAGATGCAGCGCGCCGCGGACGCGCTCGAGGAACTCGTCGGCGGCATCGACCGCGGAGCGTTCGACCCGGCGCAGGACGCCCGCGTCCTCGAGCGGTCGCCCGAACGCGATCTCGAGCCAGCCGAGCATCTG
>DASPIF010000034.1:0-3200 GCA_035629255.1 Actinomycetota bacterium
CGATGGCCGCGTCGTGGGTACGATGCGCTCCGTGCACGAAGAGGCGCGGGGCAAGACCGGGCGACCCACCGAGACGCGGAACAAGCCGACGCGACCGCGGGACGAGCTGGGCCGCCCCCAGCCGTGGGAGGCCGAGAACACGCTCGTGCTCGAGGACTACGACGCGCTCCCGCTCGAGGAGAACGACCGGCTCGGACGGGAACACCTGAACGCCGGGCGCTACTTCCCCGCGCACGAGGCGTGGGAGACCGCGTGGAAGCAGGCACGCGACACGCCGGACGCCGAGCTGTTCAAGGGCCTCTCACAGCTCGGGGCCGGGTTCGTCCATCTGCTCCGCGGGAACGCGCACGGCGCGACCCGGCTGCTCGAGCGGGCCTCGGGCCGTATCGGCGCCTATCCGGACGGCCATCGCGGGCTCGCGACGACCTCGATCGCGCGCCTCGCCGAGGAGCTCGCCGGCCGGATCGAGCGGGGCGAGGTCGTCCCGGGCCGAGATGCGGTCTTCGAACGGCCGGAGGTGGGCACGGTTGACTGAGGGTGGCGGCGACGAGGACGATGGGGCCCGCATGACCCGCGACATCGCAGATCCGTTGGAGTGGAAGGGCCGCACGGGTCCCTTCACGATCGAGCTGAACCCGGGCGTCTTCGCCCCGACCCACACGAGCCGGACGATCGCCGAGGCCCTCGAGATCAACCCGGGTGACACGGTGATCGACGTCGGGTGCGGCAGCGGCGTCCTGTCGTTCGTCGCGCAGCGGCTCGGGGCCGGGCGCGTGATCGGCGTCGACCTGTCGGACGGGGCGATCGAGGTCGCCAAGCGCAACGCCGAGCGGCTCGGCGTCGCAGACGTCGTCGAGTTCCGCGTGGGTGACCTCCTCGACCCCGTCCGGGACGTTCAGGCCGACGTGATCATCGGCGACGTCTCGGGGATCCCCGACGAGATCGCCGCGGTGTCCGGATGGTTCCCCGAGGGGCGCGCCGGCGGCCCGACCGGCGCGGAGCTCCCGGCCGCGATGCTCGAGAGCGTCCGGGTCAACGGGTGCCTGCGACCGGGGGGCCGCCTCTACCTGCCGACGGGGACGATCCAGGCCGAGGGCCGGATCCTCGAGGTCGCGCGCCGGATCTTCGGCGCCGCGAACCTCCAGTCGCTCCTCGAGCGCGAGATGCCGCTCCCTGAGGTCGTCGCGAAGTCCAAGGCCGTCGCGCGCATGATGCGGGAAGGCGTGCTCGACCTGCACGCTCGCGGCAGCCGACTGCTGTGGCGGCTGCAGATCTGGCGATGCGAGATGCCGGCGTCCGTCCCCGGCACGACGCTGCAGACGGGGTAGCACCTCACGCCTCGGGCCGCACCTCGATCAACGACCTGACCCAGTAGCCCGCCTCGCGGAGGTGGTCCGCGCCGCCGCGATCGATCGCGAGGACGATCACGCCGACCCGGCAGCCGTGGGCCTCGAGCGCCTTGGCGGCCCGGAGGACCTGATGCCCCGTCGTCGAGACGTCCTCGATCAGCGCGAGCTCCGCGCCCGGCTCGGCGTGACCCTCGATCTGCGACATCGTCCCGTACGCCTTCGGTTCCTTGCGGACGACGGCCACCGGCAGCCCCGTCTGCAACGCGACGGCGGCGACGAGCAGCGTCGCGGCGCCTTCGGGTGCCGCGAGGTGCGTGACGCCGTCCGGGAGGACCTCGACGATCGCCGCTGCGGTCTCGCGCAGGAGCTCGGGGTCCGTGAGGAACCGGAACTTGTCGAAGTAGACGGACGAGCGCTCGCCGGAGGAGAGGACGAAGTCACCGCGGAGCTCCGACGCGTCGAGGAGCCGCCTCGCGAGGTCCTCGTCCATGGCCGCGTAGCATAGGGCGCCGATGGCGTGGTACGGCTCGCTCGCGCGACCACTGCTCTTCGCTCTTCCTCCCGAGGCCGCGCATCGCGTCGCGTATCGGATGCTCGCGCTGCCGCTGCCGTGGGGTCGCCTCGGACGCGCCGACCGGTCGCCGTCGCTGCGGTGTTCGCTCGCCGGCGTCGAGCTCGCGAATCCCATCGGGCTGGCCGCGGGATTCGATAAGACGGGGGAGCGGGTCGGGGCGCTCGGCCGCCTCGGCTTCGGGTACGTCGTCGCCGGCACGTTCACGCGCCACCCGCGCGCTGGCAACCCGAAGCCCAGGATCGCGCGCGATGTGCGTGGCGCGTCGCTCGTCAACGCGATGGGCCTGCCGAACCCCGGCGCGGAGGTCGCGGCGGCGACGTTGGCGCGCGTACCCCGGGTCGGACCGCGGATCGCGAGCATCGCGGACGAGGAGGTGCTCGACGTGCTCGAGACCCACGCGCTCCTCGAGCCGCACGTCGACGCGGTCGAGCTCAACGCGAGCTGCCCCAACGTGTCCTGGGGGCGTGATCGCGACAACGAGGCGCACCTCGCGACGCTGGTGCACGAGCTGGGTGCCCGGCGGTCGACCCCCCTCGGCGTCAAGCTCCCGCCGTTCGCCACGCCGGTCGAGCGCGAGGTGGTGCTCGCGCTCGCGCGCATCGCGGTCGACGCAGGGGCCGACATGCTGACCTGTGCGAACACGCGGCCGGTCGCGGCGCAGACGTTGTCGACCGGACGCGGCGGCCTGTCGGGGCGCGCGCTCAGCGACGACACGCCGGAGATCGTCCAGTCCGTGATCGGAGCGATCGACGACGCCGTCCCGGTGACCGCTTGCGGCGGCATCGCAGCGCCGCGCGACGCGTTCGCCTGCCTCGACGCCGGCGCGGCGACCCTGCAGCTCTACACCGGTCTGATCTACCGAGGACCGGCGATCCTCGGCGAGCTCACGTCCGCGATCGCGTCGGCGCGCGGCGCGGAGGCGGAACCCGGAACAGGGAAGAACAGACGCCGCGACGCTGCCTTGCCCGCTCCCTGATCGAGCGGCGGTCGTGCAGCCGTAGCTCCCGGCGACCCGCCCCCTCGGTAGGCTCGCGCGCGTGCGCGTTCTCCGTATCGCCACCGCCTCCGTCGCGTCCGCCGCGATGCTCGCCGTCGCCTGCTCGAACGGGCCGGCGTCGGCGCCCGCGACGCGGGTGCGCGTCGTCGACACCGTCGGCGTCAGCGAAGGCGAGCTGAACCTCCTGGTCTTCGCCGGCTACGCCGAGGACGGCTCGTCCGATCCCGAGTACGACTGGGTGCATCCGTTCGAGCGCGAGACCGGCTGCGACGTCCATGTG
>DASPIF010000035.1:0-6472 GCA_035629255.1 Actinomycetota bacterium
GCGTGGACGGCCGGGATCTCGCGCATCGCCGCGATGGCCGCCGGCGCGGTGCTGATCGTCGGCGGCTTGGGCGCGATGATCGTGAGCGGTGGCGACGACGCGCCGACGCGCACGCTCGATCGCACCGACACGACGGGCGGCACGGTGAGCGAGCCGGAGCCCGGCGCCGGCGAGACCACGCTCGACCGCGCGTACGCGACGCTCGACGAACTGGTCTCCGCGATCGAGAACGGCAACCACGTCCTCGCGACGGTCAGCGCTCAGACGCTGATGGACCTCCGCGAGCAAGCGACCGCAGCCGGCTTCGCCCTGACGGGGCTCGACGCCGAGATCGCGGCGCGGCTCGAGTCGCTGGTCGTCGACATCCCGGTTCGCGTGAGCGACGCGCTCGCTCAGATCCTGGGCCCGCTCTACCCGCGCGTCTCCCCCGATCCCGACGAGCCCGGTGGCGGATCCGATGTCGTCCTCCGGACCACCGTGACCGACGATGACGACGAGACGTCCCCCCAACCGAGGGACACCGCCCGGAGCGGCGGGCCCGACGGGGACCGTCCGGATGGCGACGGTCCAGGCGGCGGCGGTCCGGATGGTGACGGTCCCGATGGCGGCGGTGTTGAACCCCAACCGGAACCGCCGGTCCTCGGGCCCGGTGACGGTCGCGCGTGGGGCCTCAGCCACCATCCGCACGGCGGTCCCCCCGGACACAACCCGGACCACCCACACGGCCCTCCGACATCGGCACAGCAGGCCGATCGCGACGGCGGCAAGCCGCCATGGGCCGGACCGTAGCTCGCTAGAGACCGACGCGGTAGCGCACGGTCGGTCGCATCTCGCAGTCGACGCGCTCGCTCGTCGACGCGCCGTCGGTCGCCCAGCCCGCCGCCTCGTAGAAGCGTCGGGCGCGCTCGTTCGACTCGAGGACCCATAGCGTCGCGGTCGAGTAGCCCCGCGCGCGGAGGTCGGCGACGGCATGCTCGAACAGCGCGCGACCGGCGCCGGTGCCGACGCGGGACGGATCGAGGTAGATCGCGTAGACCTCACCCGTCTTCGGGTCCGCGTCCGCGTCCTGGCTCGGCCCGGTGACGGCGAACCCGACGATGTCCTCGTCGTCCTGAGAGACCCACACGCGGAACTCGGGAGGCGAACCCTCGATCATCGAGCGGGTCTGCGGGATCCGCTCCGCGATGTCGAGGCCCTCGAGGTAGTCGTCGCTCAGCTGACCTCGGTACGCGTCCTGCCAGGCACGGACATGGATCGTCGCGATCGCCTCGATGTCGCGCTGTTCGCCTTCGCGGATCCGGATCGGCACGGCGCCCAGGGTACCCGCGCGGGTCGCGGTCAGCTCTCGTCGGTGCGCGGGTGGAGCAGCCCGTAGAGGTAGCCGTCGACGAGCGCCTCCCACGAGGCCTCGATGATGTTCTCCGAGACGCCGACGGTGGTCCACCCGCGCTGGCCGTTCGACGTGTCGATCAGCACCCGCACGACGGCGCCGGTCCCATGGGTCTCGTCGAGCACGCGGACGCGGAAGTCCTCGAGCGAGATGTATGCGAGCTCGGGATACTCGTTGACGAGCGCCTTGCGGAGCGCGTTGTCGAGCGCGCCGACGGGTCCATGACCCTCCGCGCTCTCGATGTGCTTGGTGCCGTTCGTCCGGACCTTGACCGTGGCCTCGGCGAGCGGCGCCTCGCCGTCCCCGACACGCTCCTCGACGTGGACGCGGTACGACTCGATCCGGAAGAACGGCTGCCGCCAGCCTCCGACGCGACGCATCAGCAGCTCGAGGGACGCGTCGGCGACCTCGAACGTGTAGCCGCGCGCCTCGCGGTCCTTGAGCTCGTCCAGCAGCGCGGGGATCGCCTCGGCGTCGAGGTCGAGTTCGAACTCGGCGGCCTTCATCCGCAGCGTCGCGGCGCCCCCGAGGTCGCTCGCGACGATACCCCGATGGTTGCCGACCGTTTCCGGTTCGATGTGCTCGTACGCCTGCGACAGACGGGCGATCCCGCTCGCGTGGAGCCCCGCCTTGTGCGTGAACGCGTAGCGCCCCGCGTAGGGCTGGCGCGAGTCGGGGGCCACGTTGGCGACCTCGGCGACGTAGTGCGAGACCTCGGTGAGCCGCTCGACGGCGCCGTCCGGCAGGCAACGAGCCCCCATCTTGAGCGCGAGGTTCGCGGCGATCGGGATCAGATCGGCGTTGCCCGTCCGCTCCCCGTAGCCGTTCACCACCCCCTGGACCTGGAAGACGCCGTGCTCGACGGCGACCAGCGAGTTCGCGACCGCGCAGCCGGTGTCGTTGTGCACGTGGATCCCGAGCGACGCCGTCACGTGCGGCGCCACCGCGTCGACGATCTCGGCGACGTCGGAGGGCAGCATCCCGCCGTTCGTGTCGCACAGGACGAGCCGCTCCGCCCCCGCCTCCTCGGCCGCCGCGAGCACCGCGAGCGCGAACGCGGGGTCCGAGCGATGACCGTCGAAGAAGTGCTCGGCGTCGAAGAACACGCGCCGGCCCTCGCGCCGCAGGAACGCGATCGAGTCCCGGACCATCGAGACCGCCTCGGCGAGCTCGGTACGCAGCGCCTCGGTCACGTGGAGGTCCCACGACTTGCCGACGAGACAGACGACCTCGGTCCCGGCGTCGAGCAGGTCGCGGAGGACGCTCGCGTCCTCGGGACGCTCCCCCGCCTTCCTCGTCATCCCGAAGGCGGTCAGCGTCGAGGTGAGGAGCTGTTCCTTCGTGGCGAGCTTGAAGAACTCGGTGTCGCGCGGGTTGGCGCCCGGCCACCCGCCCTCGATGTAGGGGATGCCGAGCTGGTCGAGCTTGTGGAGGATCCGCAGGCGATCCTCGATCGAGTACGAGAACCCCGTCCCCTGGGCGCCGTCGCGCAGGGTCGTGTCGTAGAGCTCGACGACGAGGCCCTCGCGGAGATCGCTCATGTCGTGGCTCCCTCGACCACGAGGTCGCCGACCTCGGACGTCGAGAAGCCCATCTCGCCTGCGCGCATCGACGCCATCTTCGACGTCGCGGATCGGATCCCGTCGCTCACGCGATCCGCGGCCGCCGTCTCGCCGAGCTGGCGCAGCAGGAGCGAGAGTGCGCCGATCGCGGCGAGCGGGTTGATCGTCCCCTTGCCGGTGTGATCGGGCGCGGTCCCACCGATCGGCTCGAACATCGAGACGCCGTCCGGATTGATGTTGCCGCCGGCGGCGATCCCCATCCCACCTTGGATCATCGCGCCGAGGTCCGTGATGATGTCGCCGAACATGTTGTCGGTGACGATCACGTCGAACCGCGACGGCTGGTCGAGGAAGTAGATGCACGCGGCGTCCACGTGGACGTAGTCACGCTCGACATCGGGGTAGTCGGCCGACCCGACCTCGTCGACCACCCGCTGATAGAGATCCCCCGCGTACGTCAGCACGTTGGTCTTGTGCACGAGCGTCAGCTTCTTCCTCGGCCGCGAGCGCGCGAGATCGAACGCGTAGCGGACGATCCGCTCGACACCGTGACGCGTGTTGACCGACTCCTGGACGGCGACCTCGTGCGCCGTGCCCTTGCGATGGAAGCCGCCGGCGCCGCTATAGAGACCCTCGGAGTTCTCGCGGACCACGATCAGGTCCACGTCCGCTTCGGCGTGGCTCGGCACGAGCGTCGCGACGCCGGGGTACCGCACGACCGGCCGGAGGTTCACGTACTGGTCCAGCTCGAAGCGCATCCGGAGCAGCAGGTCGCGCTCCAAGATCCCGGGCCGGACCCGCGGATCGCCGACCGCACCGAGCAGCACCGCATCCATGTCGCGCATGCGATCGAGCTCGGCGTCGGTGATCGTGTCGCCCGTCCGCAGGTACCGGTCCGCGCCGAGATCGAACTCCACGCGGTCGGCGTCGACGCCGACGGCGTCGAGGACCTTCAGCGCCTCGGCCACGACCTCGGGACCCGTGCCGTCGCCCCGGACGATCCCGATCGTGTGGGTCACTCGCCCGCCCCGCGCGCGTCACGGATCTCGGGCTCGGGTCCGACCACGAACGACCGGTTCACCGCGGCGAGGTAGGCGCGCGCGCTCGCCTCCACGACGTCGGTCGCGACGCCGCGACCGGTCACGCGACGCCCGTCGACGTCGAGCTGGATCACCACGTCACCCAACGCGTCGGTCCCCGCCGTGACGGCGCTCACGTGGAAGCTCACGAGGCGGCCCTCGACGCCGGTCGCGCGCTGGATGGCTCCCATCGCAGCATCGATCAGACCGTCGCCGATGGCGGACTCCTCGATCACCTCCTCGCCGCGCTTCAGGTGCACGGTCGCGCGCGGTTGCAGGTGGGTGCCGCCGCCCACGACCACGGACTCGAGCACGAACGTGTCGGCCTCGGCGGCGCCGCGCTCCTCCGCGACGATCGCCTCGAGATCCTGGTCGGTCAGCTGGATCTTCCGGTCGGCGAGCTCCTTGAACCGCGCGAACGCCCGGTTCAGGTGCTCGGGCTCCAGCTCGACGCCGATCTTCGCGAGCGCGTCCGCGAACGCGTGTCGACCCGAGTGCTTGCCGAGCACGAGCCGGTTGCCCTCGAGCCCGATCTCGAGCGGGTCCATGATCTCGTAGGTCGCGGCGTTGCTCAGGACGCCGTGTTGGTGGATCCCGCTCTCGTGGGCGAACGCGCTCGAGCCGACGACGGCCTTGTTCGGCTGCACCGAGTAGCCCGTCGTCATGCTCACGAGCCTCGAGGTCCGCGCGATCTCCTTCAGGTTGAGCCCGTGCGTGAGGCCGAGCGACTCGCGCCGCGTCCGCACCGTCATCGCGATCTCCTCGAGCGAGCAGTTCCCCGCGCGCTCGCCGATCCCGTTCACCGCGACCTCGACCTGCCGCGCGCCGTTCACGACGCCCGCGAGCGAGTTCGCGACCGCGAGGCCGAGATCGTTGTGACAGTGCGTCGAGATCACCACGTGGGGCGGCGTCGCCTCGCGCACGATGCGGACGAGCTCGCCGAACTCGTGCGGCATCGCGTACCCGACGGTATCCGGGACGTTGATCGTCGTGGCGCCGGCGTCGACGGCCGCGCGGAAGCACTCGAGCAGGAAGTCGAGCTCGGTGCGGGTGGCATCCTGCGCGCTGAACTCGACGTCGTCGGTGTACCCGACGGCGAGCTTCACCCCCTCGCGGATCCCCTCGAGCACCTGGTCGCGCGACATCCGGAGCATGTCCTGCATGTGGATCTGGCTCGTCGAGATGAACGTGTGGATCCGCCACCGGTCGGCGCCCTTGAGCGCCTCGGCGGCGCGCTCGATGTCGCCGGGGGTGACGCGAGCGAGCGCCGCGATCACCGGACCCTTCACGCTCGTCGCGATCTCGCGGACCGCGTCGAACTCGCCGTCCCCCGAGATCGGGAACCCCGCCTCCAGCACGTCGACGTTCAGCCGGGCGAGCTGCTCGGCGATCTCGACCTTCTCGGCCTTGGTGAGCGCGATCCCCGGCGCCTGCTCGCCGTCGCGGAGCGTGGTGTCGAAGATCCGTACTACGTCGCCTACGCTGCTCATGTGGGTGGGACCTTCCTCTCGGACTCGAGCCACGGCATCATGCTCCGGAGGCCGCGTCCCACCTCTTCGAGCTGGGACGTCCGCGCCTCCTGCCGCATCCGGAGGAAGTTGGGGAAGCCCGCCTCGGCCTCCCCGATCCATTCCCTCGCGAAGGCGCCGCTCTGGATCTCGTCCAGGATGCGGCGCAGCTCCCGTTCGGTCTCGTCGTTCACGATCCGCGGTCCGCGCGAGTAATCGCCGTACTCCGCGGTGTCGCTGATCGAATGGCGCATCCACGACAACCCGCCCTCGTAGATCAGGTCGACGATCAGCTTGAGCTCGTGGAGGCACTCGAAGTACGCGATCTCGGGTTGGTACCCCGCCGCGACGAGCGTGTCGAAGGCGCTGCGCACGAGCGCGCTCGTGCCGCCGCACAGGATCGTCTGCTCGCCGAACAGATCGGTCTCGGTCTCCTCCTCGAACGTCGTTTCGATGATCCCGGCGCGCGCGGCGCCGATGCCCGCCCCGTAGGCGAGCGCGCGCGGCAGCGCCTTGCCGGTGGCATCGTGCTGGACCGCGACGAGCGCCGGCGTCCCGATGCCCTCGGTGTAGGTGCGGCGGACGAGGTGACCGGGACCCTTCGGCGCGATCATCGTCACGTCGACGTCATCGGGCGGCTGCACCGTCCCGAAGTGCACGGAGAACCCGTGGGCGAACATCAGCATGTCGCCGGCGTGCAGGTGCGGCGCGATCTCCTCGGCGTAGACCTCCGCGTGGCTGGTGTCCGGCAGCAGCACCATCACGACGTCGGCCGCGGCGACCGCCTCGACGATCTCGGGGATCGCGCTGACCGACCGCGCGACGCCGAGCGCGCGCTGCTCGTACTCGTCGTCGACGCGCATGCGCGCCTGGTGCAGCGCGAGCCCGAACCCCACGACGAGCGTCGTGGCGACGATGAGCAGCTGGAAGACC
>DASPIF010000036.1:0-3536 GCA_035629255.1 Actinomycetota bacterium
CCGTTCGAGCAACACGTCGGCAACCTCGACGAGCTCGTGGCGCCGTGGGAACCCGAGCGGCTCGTCGTCGCGGAGACGCACGACTACGCGATCGAGGCGAACTGGAAGGGGATCACGGAGAACTACCACGAGTGCTACCACTGCCCGTCGATCCATCCCGCGCTGTGCACGGTGACACCGGTCGACTCCGGCGCGAACTACGCGCACGACGCGGCATGGGTCGGCGGGTCGATGGAGCTGATGGAGCACGCGGGCACGATGTCGCTGTCCGGCGAGAGCCTCGGGGTCCCGATCCGCGGGCTCGAGCCGCGGCAACGTCGCGAGGTCTACTACTTCGGGCTGTTCCCGAACCTGCTCCTCAGCCTGCATCCGGACTACGTGATGACGCACCGTATCGAGCCGCTCGAGCCCGGCCGCACCCGCGTCGAGTGCGCCTGGCTGTTCCCGCCCGAGGCCTTCGAGCGCGAGGGCTTCTCGCCGACGTACGCGACGGAGTTCTGGGACCTGACGAACCGCGAGGACTGGCGGGCGTGCGAGTCCGTCCAGCGCGGGCTCGCGAGCCGGGGTGCCCGACAGGGGCCGTTCGCGTGGAGCGAGGACGAGGTCCACGCGTTCATGGCGTTGGTCGCCGACGGCTACATGACCGGCCACGCGTCGGTGCCACCACCGGTGCACGCGCCCGAGAGGACGCGCGTGTCCTGACCTGCGCGATCGACGCACGCGGACCTGACTTCTGGTCAGGTCGGCGCCTTGCCGGGGTCCGGGGGCGGCCGGACGATACCGCTCCCACCGCTCCCGGCGTCGCCGGACGGGGCGAAGGCAACGCGCCAGCCCGCCGGAGGCCGCCCGGAACGATCGCGAGGAGGATCGCATGCCGTTCGACATGAGCCTCGTCCAGCGGGGCGCCCGGAACCGGCGCACGCCGTACTACGAGGCGACCCAGAGGTACGACCCGCTGGGCTTCACGGTGTACAACCACATGTACTTCCCGATCCGCTTCGACTCGTTCGAGAACGAGTTCGACGCGCTGCTGAACGACGTCACGATCTGGGACGTCTCCGTCGAGCGCTGCCTCGAGATCTCCGGACCCGACGGGTTCCGCTTCGCGCAGCTGCTCACGCCCCGCGACCTCTCCAAGTGCGCCGTGGGCCAGGGCAAGTACGTCCTGATCTGCGACAGCGACGGCGGGATCATCAACGACCCCGTCCTCACCCGGATGGACGAGAACACGTTCTGGTTCGCGCTCGCGAGCAGCGACGCGCTGCTGTTCGCCCGCGGACTGAAGAACGCGTACCCGGACCTCGACGTCACGATCAAGGAGGCCGACGTCGCGCCGCTGCAGGTCCAGGGGCCGAAGTCGAAGCAGCTGATGGCCAAGCTGCTCGGCGACGAGATCCTCGACCTGAAGTACTACTACTGGACGGAGGCGAAGATCGCCGGCGCGCCGGTCGTGATCACGCGGACCGGGTGGACGTCGGAGGTCGGCTACGAGGTGTACCTCACCGACACGAGCAAGGGCACCGAGGTCTACGAGGCGATCATGGAGGCGGGGCAGGAGTTCAACGTCAAGCCCACCGGCCCGAGCGACATCCGACGCATCGAGGGGGCGATCTTCAACTGGGGCGCCGACATGACGTACGAGAACAACCCGATCGAGATGGGGCTCGACCGGCTCGTCGGATGGGAACTGCCCGAGGACGCGTGCATCTCGATCGCGGCGCTGAAGCGGATCCGCGATGCGGGCGTCGACCGCAAGATCAACGGCGTCGAGATCGACGGCGATCCGTTCCCCGCGCTCAACAACGTCAAGTGGGACGTGACGGACGGCGACGCGAAGCTCGGGAAGGTCACGTCCGCGATCTACTCGCCGCGCCTGTCTCGCAACCTCGGGTTCGCATGGTTGCCCGCCGACCGCTCGAACCCGGGGACGACGGTCACGATCGAGTCGGAGTGGGGCAGGAGGACGGGAACCGTGGTCGAGATGCCGTTCGTGGACCCGAACAAGGAGATCCCGGTCTCGTAGGCGCCCCCGCGTGGCGCGCCGCCCCGGAGGTCGGCGTCGTCGTTCAAGCACGGCTCCGGCAGGTCGGGCGAAAGGCGCGTTGCGCTGCGGCGTCTGTTTGAACGATGATTCAGCCTGAGCCGCCGGCGAGGCCGCGGCCCGGGACGGAAGGAGCTCCACCGGATGGTGAACGAGCGCAAGGAGATGCTCGAGCAGAGCGCCACGATCTACTTCGGGCCGTGGTACCGCCGGTCGCCGATGTTCGACGCGACGCGCCGGGCAGGGTGCACCGCCTACGACGTCTACAACCACATGCTCCTGCCGGCCTACTACGACGACCCCGTCGTCGAGTACTGGGCGCTCCTGAACGACGTCACGGTCTGGGACGTCGCCGTCGAGCGCACCGTCGAGATCTCCGGGCCCGACGCCGACAAGCTGATCGACATGCTCACCTGCCGCGACCTGACGACGTGCCAGGTCAAGCAGGGCAAGTACATGCTCGTGACCGCCCCGGACGGCGGCATCGTGAACGACCCCGTGCTGCTCCACGTCGACACGAACCGCTGGTGGATGCAGCTCGCCGACTCCGACGCCGGCCTCTACGCGCTCGGCGTCGCCGTGAACTCCGGCCTCGATGTCGAGGTGACGTACCCGGACGCGTACCCGATGCAGGTCCAGGGCGCGAAGGCCGGAGTGACGCTCGAGAAGCTCGTGGGACCCGCGATCTACGACCTCAAGTACTACTGGTGCGACTGGTTCGGGATCAAGGACATCCCGGTGCTGATCTCGCGGACGGGGTGGACCGCGGTGCAGGGCTTCGAGATCAACCTGCTCGACCCGACTCGCGGGGACGACCTGTGGAACGCCGTGTTCGAGGCGGGGGAGGAGTTCAACATCCGCCCGGTCGCGCCCGTCGAGGCCCGAAGGATCGAGGCGGGGATCATGAACTACGGTTCGGACATGACGCTCCAGGACACTCCGCTGCACATCCAGTCGCTCGCGCACCTCGTCGAGGACCAGCCCCAGGACTACATCGGCAAGCAGGCGCTCGAGGCGCTCAAGGCCAAGGGCGTCGACCGGCAGCTCGTCGGGATCGAGTGGTCGGGTGACGAGCTCTCCGCCGAGCTCTCGTGGTTCTGGCCGGTGATCCGGGGGGGCGAGCAGATCGGCAGGGTGACCGACGCGGTCTGGTCGCCGAAGCTCGAGAAGAACATCGGGTACGCGTGGGTGCCGATGGACCTCGCGGACCCGGGCAACACCCTCGACGTCGAGTCCGAGAACGGCCATCTACAGGTCACGACCGCGACGATCCCGTTCGTCGATCCCCGCAAGGAGGTGCCGGCCAAGGACCTGCGTCGGGACTGAGTCCCGGCGCGGTCGGCCGCGCGATGGCGAGGACGCTCGACCGCCGGCCGCCGCCGCGGACGCCGCCACCCAAGGGGTTCCGCAAGGCGCTGCTGATCGTCGAACGCGAGACGAAGGAGGCGATCTGGGATTGCCGCATGTGCGGGCAGTGCATCCTGCACTCGACGGG
>DASPIF010000037.1:0-5200 GCA_035629255.1 Actinomycetota bacterium
GGAGCGGGACCGCGGCGAGCGGGACCGACGCCGCGAGCTCGGTCACCACGCCGGCGAGCGAACCGTCACCCTTCGCCGCGACGCGTCGCTGGGCCTCGAAGACCTCGATCGGCAACAGGAAAGCGCCACAGTCGATCGCCGGGTCGCCGAGCTGCTTGGAGAACGCGACGACCTGGTCCTCGTGCAGCCGCACGCGCGTCCCCTCCGCCCAGGCGTCCGGATCGGGCGCGTGGTCGACGAGCACCCCCGGACGCTGCGCCCGCACGAGCGGCGTCAGCGCGCCGGACTCGAACACGTGGTCGGTCGTGACGAGGACGAACGAGTCCTCGCCCTCGAGGTACGGCGCGGCGGCGGCGAGCGAGGAGCCGTTGCCGAGCTCCCAGTGCTCCGAGAGCGCCGCGCGGACCCGGCCCGGCGCGAGTCGGTCGACGACGGCCGCGACGGGACCGGCCTGGTACCCGACGACCACGACGACGCGCTCGAGACCCTCGGCGAGCAGCCCCCGGACCGCGCGCTCGATCAGCGGGATCCCGCCGACCCGGACCAGCGCCTTCGAGCCGCCGCCGGTGACCGAGGCGAGCCGCTCGGACCGCCCCGCGGCGAGCACCACCCCCACGCGCGCACGTGGGAGCGCGACGGCCTGACGCGAGGCGCCGGTCGGGGCGACCCCGGCGTCACCGGTTCGCTCGGACAGCGTCTCGGACACGGAACCCCCTTTCCCGGCGCCCAGGGTGACGGACGCGCGGGCCCGGCGGCAACCGTCCCCGGACCGGGCGCCCGGGTCAGGGGCTGGCCTGCTCCGTGCGCACCTCGCGCTCGGCGCGTGCCCAGTTCTCGTCCGCGGTCCCCGCGTCGGGACCCTGAGAGATCTCGTACGCGCGCCGCCGGATCAGGTCCTCGTTCGCGCTCTCGAGATCGCCCTCCCCGCCGCCCATCTCGGTGTCCAGCATCGCGCCCGAGGCATCCACCGCGTCGCTCGTCTGACCCCGGTCGCCCTTCGCGTCGTCGTTGCGCGTGTCGTCGCCCTGCTGCGCTTCCTCGGTCGCCCGGTCGCCCGGCGGATAGCCCGGCGCGCCCATCTCGTCGCTCAGCTGCTCGCCCATCGGAACCTCCCTGGGATCGACGGGCTGTTCCTTCCCGCCGGCGCCCTGGGGCGAAACCGGAACGTGGCTACGCGCCGGGGTCGGCGGTGGGTTGCGACTCGACGATGCGGTCGGGGGTGCCGTGCGCCGCCGGGATCCGACCGAGCCGACCGGCCTGGTAGTCCTCGAACGCCTGCATCAGCTCGGCCTTCGTGTTCATCACGAACGGGCCGTACCACGCCACGGTCTCGCGGATCGGTCGGCCGCCGAGCAGCAGGATCTCGAGCGAGGGCGATCGCGACTCCTGCGATGGGGCCGCGTCGATCCGGATCGCGCCGCCGGGGCCGAACACGGCGAGCTGTCCCGTGGCGACGGCGATCCGCTCCGGGCCGACCGTGCCCGCCCCCGCCAGGACGTACGCGAGCGCGTTGAAGTCCTCGCGCCACGGAAGCTCGAGACGGGCGCCGGGGGCGACCGTTGCGTGCAGGTAGGTCATCGGCGTGTAGGTCTGCCCGGGTCCGGCGTGGCCCGCGAGCTCGCCGGCGATCACGCGCACCAGCGCGCCGGCGTCGGGCGTCGCGAGGAGCGAGACCTCGTTCCCGCGCAGGTCCTGGTAGCGCGGCGGCGCCCATTTCTCGGCCTTGGGGAGGTTCACCCACAGCTGCGTGCCGTGGAACAGCCCGCCGCTCATCACGAGGTGCTCGGGCGGCTTCTCGATGTGCAGGATCCCGGCGCCCGCGGTCATCCACTGCGTGTCGCCGTTCGTGATGACGCCGCCGCCGCCGTTGGAGTCCTGGTGCTCGAAGATCCCGTCGATGATGTAGGTCACGGTCTCGAACCCGCGGTGCGGGTGCCACGGCGTGCCCTTGGGCTCGCCCGGTGCGTACTCGACCTCGCCCATCTGGTCCATGTGGATGAACGGGTCGAGATCCTCGAGCGTGACGCCCGCGAACGCCCGGCGGACCGGGAAGCCCTCGCCCTCGAACCCGCTCGGCGCGCTGGTGACGCTGCGGACCCGGCGGACCGTCGCCTGGGGCGGGAGCGCCGGCACCCGCTGGAGGGCGGTGAGGTCGTCGACGGTGATCGCAGGCATGACGTGGGTGCCAACGCCTGGCGGGCCGGCGGGTATTCCGTGTGGACCTCCGGCGAGACCGATGCGGCATGGGGGGCGTTGCGGAGGTACTGCGACCCCTCAGCTGTCCGCAGGTCCGAACCGTAGCCCCGCCCACCGACGCCGGGGGGTCCGCGACCTCCCAGGGTCGCCCATCTCGTTTCCGGTATATGCGGGGGCGACGAGGGGGTACGACTCACGGATGGAGGATCTCGTCCAGACGATCACGCGCGGGAACGTGGCGCAGGTCAAGACCGCGTTGACCGCGATCATCACGGCGCTCGCCGTGTACCAGGTGGCGATGATGGCGGTCGGATACGGCAAGGTGAAGGTGCCGTTCCTCAAGCCTCGCGCGGCCGCGTTCGCGCACCGCTCGGTGGGCGACGTGATCGTGCCCATCGCCCTGCTCGTCGGGTGGATGTGCTACGCGTACTCGGGGTTCGGCGACGGACCCGAGCACGCGTACGACGGCGAGGAGACGCGCGCGCTGATCCACGCGTGGGCCGGCGCGGCGCTGTTGATCGTCCTCGGGATGAAGATCGCCGTGGTGCGGTGGTGGCGCAAGCTCGATCGGTTCCTTCCGCATTTCGGGCTGACGGTGTTCGCGCTGTTCCTCGTCACGTTCGTGACGTCGGGCGGCGACTACTTGATGAGGGGATGAACGACGTGAGCGACCCCACCGGACCGACGACGGAACCGGCCCCGGCGCCCGACGCGCACAAGCGGCCGGCGAAGAAGAAGGGACCCCCCTACTCGACGCAGCTCCTGTTCTCGCTCCTGACCGCCGTCGTCATCACGATCGTCACGATCGCCGTCGTGACCGCCGCGATCGGACCGGGCCCCGATTGGGAGGAGCTCTACGACACCCGGAGCGAGCGCCGCGACCTGATCGACGAGCGACAGGACCGCATCGAGGATCAGCAGGACAACTCGGGCTCCGGCTAGGGCGTCCGAGAGGAACGTCGCCGGCGCGGTAAACGTCTCGACCGGCGTGACGCTCTATCCGGCGTGGGTTCGACGACGATGGCGCTCGTGACGCGGCCGACCGACGCTCCGCACGACCTCGACGCGGTGTTCCGCGAGCACGCCACGGGCGTGTACCGCACCCTCTACGCCTTCACGGCAGGGCGGGCGGCGATCGCAGAGGAGGCGACGGCCGAAGCGTTCGCCCGCGCGATCGCGCACACCGCGACGATCCGCGACCCCGTGGCCTGGATCTACCGGACGGCGTTCCGCGTGGCCGCGGCGGAGCTCCGGCGCGAGCGGCGCGAGCCGCCCGAGGCCGAGGGGCGCGCGGGGGAGGGCGCTCGGGGACTCGAGCGGCTCGTCGACGCGCTGCGCGGGCTCTCGCCGAACCAGCGCGCCGCTGTCGTCCTGCGTTACGAGGCCGACCTCCCCGTCGACGAGGTCGCGCGTCGGATGGGGATCAACGCGGCGACCGTCCGCGTCCACCTGCACCGCGGCCGCGCGCGGCTGCGCGAACTCTTGGGAGACGAGGAGACCGACGATGCCTGAACGCTGGGAGCACGAGCTGCGGAAGCTACGGAGCGTCGAGCGGCCCTCGAGCCTGCAGGACCGTCTCGCCGACGGCCCGCGTCACGAGCCGGGCCGTCCGACGCGCGAGCGCGTGACGGCCGCGGTCGTCGCGTTCGCGGTCTGCGCGGCGGTCGGCGTCGCCGGGTTCCAGACGCTGCGCGAGGACGACGGCTCTCGTGGCGGGCGGATCGGCGATGGCGGGACCGTCTCGCCGCACGCCGCCGTGGTGATCGAGCTTTCTTCGAACACGGACGGACCCACCGCGACCGTGCGCTACGGCGACCGCGAGCAGCGGGCCGTGTTCGAGGGCGCGACCTGGTGCCCGGACGGGATGTCGCCGCCCGCGCCGTCGGACGGGACCGCGAGCCCTGACTCGCAGTGCAGCTCCTACATCGCGGACTTCGCGTACTACCCGCCGGTGAGCGAGTTCCTCGTCGTCCCACCCGGGACACCGATCGAGGTCGTGGGACCGGCCACGATCACGGAGATACTCGTGACCGATCCGAACGGTGAGCCCTTCCCGGCGGCGAGCGGGATCCCGGCCGCGCTCCCGGGCGACGACGGGATGCTCGTTTACGACGTCCATGCCGAGTGGCCGCAGGGCACCGGCGACTTCTTCTTCGGGATCCAGACGCTCGGCGACCCGGCGAACGCGCCCGACGTCCTCACGGTCGACTGCACGTCGTTCGTCGCCCGTCTCGACACGGCCGTCGTGCGGACGCAACCCGACGGGCTCCATCTGCGGATCGTTGGCGACACCATCGGGTTCGCGATCGGCACGCCGGGACCCGACGGCACCGGCGAGCCGACGTCGGCGATCGGCGGGACGGATCAGGGGAGCGTGGCGCTTCCCCCCGGCCAGTGGGGGATCAAGTGTGGCAAGGGCAGCGCGATCGGGTCGCTGCTCGCGCCGTTCGAGCTGATCGATCCCGACGACCACTACGCGCCGTGGGAGCTGACGTGCGCCGCCGGCTCGGGTTCGACCTTCTCGTCGTCGGTGCCGACGTCCACGCCGCACGCGGAAGCGATCGAGCAGGTCGTGACGGGACTCGCCGAGGGCGATCGGATCCGCGGCGCGGGCTACGGCGCGGAGACGTGGCGCCTCGGCCCCGAGTACGTGGTCGACCGACGAGGCGAGGCCGTGGCGCGCATCGTCCTCGGCGAGGAGGGCGGCGTCTGGACGGGAACGGTCGAGACGTGCGACGGCAGCGGGATCGAGCTGACGGCGACGACGGACGGTGCGTCGTCACCGTCGCCGGTCGCGGCCGACATCCTCACGGTCAGGTGCGAGGGACTCGGCCCGGCGCTCGAGCTCGCGCAGGTACGCCTGCAGGACGACGGGCTTCACGTCGAGGCGACGAACGTGGCTGATGCGTCGTTCGTCACGATCGAGCACGACGACGGGACGGTTGTCCCCGAGATGATCGTCTTCAAGCACGTGACGATGCAGATGACGGTCGACATCGAACCT
>DASPIF010000038.1:0-3007 GCA_035629255.1 Actinomycetota bacterium
AGCCGCGAGGCGCGTATGCCCGCCGTATCCGCCGCGGCACATACGCGCGCCGTGGATGGTTCGGTCATTCGATCGTCGCGGAGTTCGGGATGCGCGAGGTCTGATCGCGGGGCCGGCGCCCCGCGAGAGACGCGATGCACGGCCGTCAGCGGCCGATCGCGATCGCGACCGCTGCGGCGGAGCAGATCGCCTGCCCTCCATACAGGACCAGCGCGACCCTCCTCGGCGAGAGCCCGCGGCGTGCGAGGTGATGCGAGGAGTGGTCCGTGCCCCCGACGAGGACGGGGCGGCCCGCACGGATCCGGGTGATCACGACGAACGCGGTGTCGAATACCGGCACGCCGAGGATCAAGGCCTGCACCGCTGCGCGTGCGACGGGGTTCGCGACGTTCAGGTCCACGATCAGCGCCGTGACGGCGAGGAGGTACCCGAGCAGCAGCGAACCGGCGTCCCCGAGGAAGATCCGAGCCGGCGGGAAGTTGTGACGCAGGAACCCCACGCTCGCGCCGGCGAGCCCGATCGCCATCGACGCGACGAAGTAGTTCTCCTGCGCGGCGGCCATCACGAAGTACGCGATCGCCGCGATCGCGGTCACGCCGGAGGCCAGCCCGTCCATGTTGTCGAGCAGGTTCACCGAGTTCGTGACGACGACGATCCACGCGATCGTCAGCAGCAGGTCCAGGGGCGCGAACCCGAACAGCCCGGCGCGGATCTGTCCGAACCACAGCCCGGCGCCGACGAGCACCTCGACGCCCGCGCGGGTGGCCGGCCCGAGGCCCCGGACGTCGTCGAGGAGCCCCACGACGAAGACGACCACCGCGCCCGCGCCGATCACGGCGGCCTGGCGCGCGGTCGATCCCGTCAGCACCGCCGCGACGATCAGTCCGAGCGCGATCGCGGCGCCGCCGAGGTACGGCGTCGCGTCGAGGTGCACCTTCCGCTCGCCAGGGCGGTCCAGGATCCCGAAGCGCTTCGCGACCGCGATCGCGAAGGGCGTCGTCACGAGGGTGACCCCGAGGGGGACGACGAACGCGAGGCCGTAGAGGACGAGGTACTCGACCGGCGTCACGTCGAGGCGGGCACGGTGCGCGCCCGCTCGAACGCGATGATGTCGTCGAGGATGCCGTCGAGGTCGCGCGTCGGGGCCCATCCCGTCAGGGCTCCGATCTTCCCGATGTCGGGGACGCGACGCTCCATGTCCTCGAACCCCTCCTCGTACGCCTCGTCGTAGGGGACGTGCACGATCCGCGAGGACGATCCGGTCGCGTCGATCACGCGCTCGGCGAGCTGGTTCATCGTGACCTCGTGCGGCGCGCCGACGTTGAACACGTCGCCGACCGCGCCCTCGTGGCCGAGCAGCCGCAGGAGCGCCTCGACCGTGTCGTCCACGTGGCAGAAGCAACGCTGCTGCTCGCCGTCGCCGTAGACCGTGAGGTCCTGCTCGGCGAGGGCCTGGCGCACGAACGTCGGGACGACCATCCCGAACTCGCCGGTCTGACGCGGCCCGACGCAGTTGAACAGCCGGACCACGACCGTCGGCAGCCCCCGGTCGCGCCAGAACGCACGCGCGAGGATCTCGTCCACGGCCTTCGCCGTGCTGTACGACCACCGCGCCTTGAAGGGCGATCCGAGGATCCGGTCCGCGTCCTCGTGCAGGGGTCCCGACGCGTTCTTGCCGTAGATCTCCGAGGTTGAGGTGATCAGGACCTTGCGGCCGGCGCTCGCCGCGGCATCCAGGACGATCTCGGTGCCCCGGATGTTGGTGATCAGCGATCCGAGGGGCTTGTCGACGATCAGCTTGACGCCGACCGCGGCGGCGAGGTGCACGACGACGTCGGCCTCGGACACGAGCCCCGAGATCAACGGATGGTCGAGGACGGTCCCGCGCACCAGCGAGAACCGCGTCTCGTCGCGGAGGTGGTCGATGTTCGACGTCGAGCCCGTCGAGAGATCGTCGAGCGCGTAGACCTCGTCGCCACGTTCGAGCAACCGGTCGGCGAGGTGGGATCCGATGAAGCCGGCCCCCCCGGTGATCAGGTAGCGCACGGAACCAACCTCTCGTCGCGGGCGGCGCCATCGTAGATGAGGTCTACCCGGCCCTCTACGCTCCTCGGCATGCCCGGACCCGTCCGCGTCCTCCACGTCGTCACCCGCATGAACGTGGGGGGCCTGGCCCGGCATCTGCGCACGCTGATCCCGTCGCTGCGCTCCCGCGGGTTCGCGCCCGTACTGATGCACGGGCCGGTGGACGACGACGAGGCCGAGCTTCCGCTCGAGGACGACGAGACGCCGGTGCTGCACAACCCGTGGCTGCGACGTCGGATCGATCCGGTCGCGGACCTCCGCGCCGCGAACGAGATCCGGCGGGCTATCGCGTGGATCCGCCCCTCGATCGTCCACACGCACATGGCGAAGGCAGGGGCGCTCGGACGTCGCGCGGCGATGTCGTCGGACGTGCCCGGGATCGTCCACACGTTCCACGGTCACGTCCTCGAGGGCTACTTCGCGACGCCGGTCAATCGCCTGTTCGTCTCGATCGAGCGCGAGCTCGCGCGTCGCACCGACGCGCTCGTCGGCGTCTCGCGGTCGGTGCGCGACGATCTGTCGAGGATCGGCATCGGACAGGAGCGGACGTGGTCGGTGATCCCGTACGGCTTCGACCTCGCGCCGTTCCGGTCGCCGGCGTCGGATCGGGCGACGGTCCGGCGGGACCTCGCGATCGCCCCGGATGCGCTCGCCGTCGGGATCGTCGGCCGGCTCGTGCCGATCAAGAACCTGGGCCTCTTCTTCCAGGGCGCCCGTCGCGTCGCGTCCGAGCACCCCAGCGCGGTCTTCGTCGTCGCCGGCGACGGGGACCTCCGGTCCGCGCTCGAGTCCGAGGCCCGCGACCTGCTCGGCGACCGCGCCGTCTTCACCGGGTGGGTCGGCGACCTCCCCTCGCTCTACGCATCGCTCGACGTCACCGTGTTGACGTCCCTGAACGAGGGCACGCCGGTGGCGCTGATCG
>DASPIF010000039.1:0-2526 GCA_035629255.1 Actinomycetota bacterium
GAGCCCTCGAGGGCCTCCACGGCATCGTCCAGGTCGCCGATCACGGCTCGCGAGCCGCCGTTCTCGACGAAGCGGACGGCGGCGTCCACCTTCGGGCCCATCGAGCCGGCGCCGAACTCCCCCGCGTCGTGCAGCTCGCGCGCCTCGGCTGCGGTCAGCCGCTCGAGCTCCTGCGCGTCGTCCGTCCCGAACGCTCGTTGGACACGCCGCACGTCGGTCAGGACGAGCAGCGTCGTCGCCTCGACGTCCCGGGCGAGGATCGCGGCCGCGAGGTCCTTGTCCACCACGCCTTCGACCCCGACGAGCCGAGGTCCGTCTTCGATCACCGGGACGCCCCCGCCGCCGCTCGCGATCACGATCACGCCGTCGGCGACGAGGCGGCGGATCACCGGCGCCTCCACGATCGAGTACGGATCGGGCGAGGGGACCACGCGTCGGAACCCGCCGTGGGCGTCGGGCTTGACCGCCCACCCCTGCTGGTCGACGAGCGCGCGCGCCTCGGCTTCCTCGTAGAACGGCCCGATCGGTTTCGTGGGATCCGTGAACGCGGGGTCGTCTGGCCGGACGCGCGTCAGCGTGAGGACCGTCGTGACGGGACGCTCCATCCCGCGCTCGAAGAACACGTCGCCGATCGTCACCTGGAGCAGGTACCCGATCTGCCCCTGGCTCTGGGCGCCGCAGACGTCGAGGGGCATCGGGTGGACGAACCGCTTCGCGGCCTCCTGCTGGAGCAGGATCCGGCCGACCTGCGGTCCGTTGCCGTGGGTGACGACGACCTCCCACCCTCGTGCCGCGATCTCGGCGATCCGCTCGGCCGCGATCCGCGCCGAACGGTACATGTTCGCGAACGTGTCCTCCTCGCCGCGCCGCAGCAGCGCGTTGCCGCCGAGCGCGACGACGACCCGCTCCATCTAGCCGAGGACGGGCGCGAGGACGTCGCGGAGCGAGGGCGAGTCGGGCAGGACGTCGAGGTCGTATCGGACTCGGACGGCGGGCTTGCGGATGTCGATCACGCGCCGGAGATCGATCGGCGTCCCGATCACGACCACGTCGGCCTCGGTGGCGTCGATGATCTTCTCCATCTCGGCCAGCTGGCCGTCCGAGTAGCCCATCGCCGGCAGGACCGGGCCGACGTCGTACTTGCGGAACGTCTCGTCGATCGTGCCGATCGCCCACGGTCGCGGATCGACGATCTCGCTCGCGCCGTGCGCCCGAGCGGCGACGACCCCGGCGCCGAACTTCATCTCGCCGTGGGTGAGCGTCGGGCCGTCCTCGATCACGAGGACCCGCTTGCCCGAGATCACGTCCGGGTCGTCGACGCTCACCTTGCTGTTGGCCTTGACGATCGTCGCGTTCGGGTTCGTCCGGCGGATCGTCTCCAGCAACGCGTTGACCTGCTCGATCGACGCGGAGTCCATCTTGTTGATCACGATCACGTCGGCCATACGGAGATTCGCCTCGCCGGGGTGGTAGCTCGTCTCGTGGCCGGCGCGGAGCGGGTCGGCGACGACGACATGGACGTCCGGCCGGTAGAACGGGAGGTCGTTGTTCCCACCGTCCCACAGCAGCACGTCGCACTCGGCCTGGGCCTGCTCGAGGATCGCGCCGTAGTCGACGCCCGCGAAGATCGTCGTCCCGCTCGTGATGTGCGGCTCGTACTCCTCCCGCTCCTCGATCGTCGTGTCGTATCGGTCGAGGTCCTCGAGCGTCGCGTACCGCTGGACGCGCTGCGCGACGAGGTCGCCGTAGGGCATCGGGTGGCGGACGGCGGTCACGCGCTTGCCCGCGTCCCTGATCGTCCCGGCGATCGCGCGCGTGGTCTGGCTCTTCCCCGAACCGGTGCGCACGGCGCACACGGCCACCACCGGCACGTTGGCCTTCAGCATCGTCTCGTTCGGCCCGAGGAGCACGAAGTTCGCGCCGGCGGCCAGCGCCTCGCTCCCCTTGTGCATCACGTACTCGTGGCCGACATCGGAGTAGCTGAAGACGACGTCGTCGACGTCGAGGGTCCGGATCAGGTCGGTGAGCTCGCTCTCGTCGTGGATCTGGATGCCCTCGGGGTAGCGCTCGCCGGCGAGCTCGGCCGGGTAGGTCCGGTCGTCGATGAAGGGGATCTGGGTCGCGGTGAAGGCCACGACGTCGTACCGCTGATCGCCGCGGTACGCGACGTTGAAGTTGTGGAAGTCGCGCCCGGCGGCGCCCATGATCAGGACACGACGCGGCATGCGGAGATCCTTTCGGGTGGGGTCTCGGGAGTGTGATGCGCGGAGGCCCGCTGGGCCCCGCTCTTCGCGGCGATGCTACCCGAACGCCCTGGTCGCAGGCACGGTGGGCAGTCAGCGCCCGGCGATCCACCCCTCGTCCCGGACGCGCCCGAACGGCTCCCCGAAGTGCGACACCGCGACGAGCCAGCCGCCGTCGCGCGCATCGCCGAGCGCGCGCTCGCGCGATCGGCACGCCGCCTCGGGATCCTCGTCGTGGTTCGACGGCGCGCCCGGGAGGCGGACCTGCGGCGGCGTGTGAAGG
>DASPIF010000040.1:0-2608 GCA_035629255.1 Actinomycetota bacterium
GTTCTTCGCCGGCCAGAAGGAGCGGCTGCGCACGCGCGGGATCGATATCTCGCCGTATCCGCTCAGCCACCTCGCGTACCGGGTCCCCGAGTACGACCAGTACCTGCACGTGCGCGGGCTGCTCGAGCGTCACGCCGCCGCGAACATGGAGAACGTCTGGAACGGGCGCCCGATCTCGCTGATCCTGCTGCGCGAGCCGCTGGAGCTGGAGCCGGACGTGACGGTCGAGCTCATCGAGCTGATCGCGCCGCCCCACCAGCGCGTCTACAAGATGGGGCTCGAGCACGTGGGGGTCGTGGTGGGCGACACCGTCGACGAGTTCGCTCGAACGCACCGCGCCGCGCTCACCGGCCAGCAGTTCCAGAGCGAGGACTTCGAGCCGTACTACATCCTCTTCGGGGACTTCACCCACGTGAAGTTCTACCGGTACTCGCTCCGCGCGGGAGCCGAGCGGCAGCACGGGCGCTCGCTCGATGGCTTCCACCACGTCGACGACTGGGACCCGCCGACGATCCGCACGGCGACGGGGCCGAACGACCCGCGGACGACACCGATCTGACCTCGGGCTAACCCCACCACGAAGTGACCAGGTGGCGGCCGTGGCCGGCCGCGAGGCCGCACCTAGCCTGTGAGCATGGACACCACGATGACCATCCCACCCCCTCCGACCACCGCTCCGAGGAGCTCGAGTCCCGTCATGCGGGCGCTACGGGCGCCGTTCGAGGCTCGGACGTGGAAGGAGACGTTCCACCTCCTGCTCAACCTGCCGGTCGGGATCGCGACGTTCACGATCGTGATCACCGGGATCTCGCTCGGGTTCGGGTTGCTCATCACGCTGATCGGGATCCCGATCCTGATCGCGATGCTGTGGGTGTCGCGGTGGTTGGGGACGTTCGAGCGCGTCCGGGCGGGAGTCCTCCTCGATACCGAGGTACCGGCGCCGCACCGGGCAGATCCGTCGCGAGACCGCTGGTGGACGATCCCGATCGCGCGCGCGAAGGACCCGGCGACCTGGACCGAGCTCGTGTATCACCTCGTCCTGATGCCGATCGGCGTCGTGACCTTCGGCGTCGTCGTGGGCTTCTGGACGCTCGGACTCGGGCTGCTCCTGGCGCCGACGTACGGTTGGTGGCTCCCGCAGACCGTCCGGTTCATCGACGGCGTGTTCCGGGTCACGTTCGACCGGGACTTCATCTCGGTGATCTCGCCGTTCCGCGGCTACGTCTGGATCGTCGATACCCCCGTCGAGGTCGGGGTCGTCATGTTGTTCGGGATCCTCGTCCTGCTCATCACGCCGTGGGTCGTGCACGGGCTCGCGACGGCGAACCGAGCGCTCGTCCGCGGGATGCTCGGACGTGATCTCACCTCGCGGGTGTTCGAGCTCAGCGCGATGCGGACGACCGCGGTGAACATCGCAGCGGAGGACCGGCGCCAGATCGAGCGGGACCTCCATGACGGGGTGCAGCAGCGGCTCGTCACGCTCGCGATGGATCTGGGGCGGGCGAAGGAGAAGCTCGACACCAATCCCGAGAGCGCGAAGGACCTCGTCGGCGAAGCGCACGAGGAGGCGAAGCGCGCGATCACCGAGGTACGCGATCTCGCGCGCGGGATCCATCCGGCGGTGCTCACCGACCGGGGGCTCGACGCCGCGCTGTCGGCGCTCGCCGCGCGCTCGAGCGTGCCGGTCGACGTGAGCGTCGACATCGCCGATCGCCCGCCCGCGAGCGTCGAGGCCGCCGCCTACTTCGTCGTGAGCGAGGCGCTGGCGAACGTCGCGAAGCACGCGAGCGCGACGAAGGCGAGCGTGACGGTCCGTCGGAGCGGCGACCGGCTCACGATCCAGGTGCAGGACGACGGCGTCGGCGGCGCCAACCTGCGAGAGGGGTCGGGGCTCGCGGGGTTGCGCGATCGCGTGGGAGCGCTCGACGGCGACCTGCACCTCCTGTCCCCCGCCGGCGGGCCGACCGTCCTGATGGTGGAGATCCCGTGCGCGACGTGATCGCCGAGGACGGTATCCGGATGCGATCCGGCCCGCGACGGTCTCGCCGCCACGGGACCGGAGGAGTACAACGTGGCCGGGGGAGTCACGATGGCGGCGGATGGCGACCGATCCGTCCCGGCGTCGCGGCGTGCGGCGCTCGCGGGGAGCGCGCTCGTGGTCGCGGGCCTGGTCCTGATGTTCCTCGGCGTGGGACGCGCGTTCGTCACGGAGGTCGGGCGTCCCTGGGACGTGAGCTATGGCGGGCCGGCGGAGGGTCCGCGCACCGGGACGATCGTCCATGAGGACGGCCGCACCGAGACCTTCCAGGCGCAGGACGAGGACGAACTGCTCGCTGTGCTCGACCGCCGCGAGGCGGAGCTCACCGAGGAGTACGGTCTTCGGAGGACGGCGCTCATCGGGAAGGCGATGCTCGCCGCCGGACTCGTCGCCTTCGTGGTCGGACTCGCCATGGTCGCCCGTGCCGTGGCGAGACGGGTGCGCGCTCGCCGACGCGCGCGGTCTAGCGAGCGATCGTGGCGTCCGCGCGGGCGCGACGGCTGACGGCCCGCAGGTTGGAGATCCCGTGCGCGTCGTGATCGCCGAGGACGGCGTCCTCCTGCGCGAGGG
>DASPIF010000041.1:0-9080 GCA_035629255.1 Actinomycetota bacterium
GGGACCGGCCGTGACCGCCCCTCCGCCGACGGAGGCCGCGATCGACGCCGGCGGGATCGCGCCGTGCGCGTTGGCGATGCTCAGCGCGTGGCACGAGTGGTCGGGGCTCGGACGGAACAGGAACGCCGGCGCGATCGCCCCAGGCCACACCGCGCCCGCGATCGCGGAGCCAGCGACGCCGCCGAGCACCGACCCGATCAGCTGGGCGATGAGGTTCGGCGGACCCGTCATGGGCACCGTCGGGCCGCCGATCCCGCCGCGCTGGTCCGCGGTGACGCGCTGCGCCACCCGGCGGCCCGCTCGCGAGAGCGCGCCTGGCAGGACGCCGAACAGCAGCAGCGCCGGGTACGCGAGCACGTACCCGGCTCGCGCGCCCCAGTAGTCGCCGGTCGTTCGGACGCCCTCGTAGAAGACGTCGTCGACGACGAACTTCTGCGCGAGATCCGCGACGGCGTACGCCGCCGCCGAGAGCAACCCGGCGACGGGATTCAGCCCCGAGATCAAGGCCATGATCGGAAACACCCCGGGCACCGTGTCGATGTGACCGAACGTCGATCGCGTCGACCCCATCACGAACAGGACGACCATGGGGATCAGCGCGAGGGCCGGGTTGATGCGGCGGAGCTCCGAGATGCCGAGGTAGGGATCGAGCACGCTCCCGACGCGCGTCGCCGCGGCGCGGCCGAGCCGTGCGTCCATCCACGCTGCGACGTTCGCGACGGGACCCGGGGCGCTCATCGTCGCGGAGTTCTCGCCTCGCGCCGGCGGACCCACCCAGCGCCGCCGATCCAGCCGCTCACGCGGTCACGCCCGTGGCCACGCGCGAACGCTAGACCCGGCGCCCCTGCGACGCAATGCCACGCGACGGACGCGACCGGGGGTCGGCGACGGTCGGTCCGGGCACGGTGGGATGCGCCGGGGCGGCGCGTCGCCGCGTCAGCGGTCGCCGTCGACGGCCACCGAGAGCAACCTCGCGACACGCGTCGTCAAGACGGGACTCCGGATGAGGCCGCGGATCCTGATCTGTCCGCGCGCGATCTTCACGAGGATCTCGCGGCCCGAGGGGGTGCGCGGGTCCGGCAGACCCAGGGCGAGCGGCGCCGCCGTCATCGCCAGCAGATCCGCCGACGTCGCCTCGATCGCGAGATCGCACTTGGGTGCGATGGCCGCCTCGCGTCGGATGACGATCGCCCTCGGCGACAGCTCGAGGACGACGGCGACATCGGCATCGACGGCACGGATGGCGACGGTCGTGCCGACGAGGAGCTTCGCGCGGGTCGGGTCCGCCGCGAGGTTCCCTTCGAGCAGGCGGCCGAGGAGATCGGCGAGGCCGTTCGGCTCGGCGTCGGCGTGGACGACCCGCGGCGTCCCGCTCACGGCCGGAGCAGGACCTTCGATGCCTCGCGACGGGCGAACAGCTCGTACGCCTCGGAGGCGTCGGCGAGACCCATCCGGTGCGAGATCACCGGCGACGGATCGAGGGAACCGTCGAGGAGGGCCGCGAGCGCCCGCTCCCAGACGGCGTGCACCGGACAGACGCCGGTGAACCGGACGTCGAGCGCCCGCGACCACCACACCCCGAGCTGCATCGGGACCGTCTCCCCGGCGTACATCCCGACGACGACCACGCGGCCCCCGCGGCGGACGAGATCGAGCGCGCGCTCGAACGCCGCCGGCGAGCCGACGGCCTCGAAGACGACATCGGCGCCGCGGTCGCCCGTCCGATCGTGGACCGCGACGTGCGGATTCACGGCCGATGCGTCGATCGCGACCGCGCCGAGCCCCTCGACCGACGCGAGCCGCGAGGGCTCGACGTCGACGACGAACGTCTGCGCGGCCGGCGATCGACGGACCGCCTGCGCGAGCAACCATCCGACCGGACCCGCCCCGACGACCGCGACCGTCTCGCCACCTCGCAGCTCCGCCCGCTCGACGGCGTGGACCGCCGTCGACAGGACGTCACCGACGAAGACCGCACGTTCGTCGTCGATGCCGTCGGGCACCGCGAGGAGGTTGACGTCGGCGACGGGCACGCGGACGAGCTCGGCCTGCGCACCCGCGAGCGACCCGCCGAAGATGCCGGTGCCGAGGGACCGAGCGTCCTCGCACAGGGCGGTCTCGCCGTGGGCGCAGAACCAGCACGCTCCGCACGCGATCGCGAACGCGGCGACGACACGGTCACCCGGCAGGAACCCTGAGACGTCGTCGCCGACGGCCTCGACGATACCGACGGCCTCGTGACCCATCACGTCGCCGACCTCGAGGGGCGCCTTGCCGTGGAAGAAGTGGAGGTCGGATCCGCAGATCGCCGCGACCCTGACCCGGACGATCGCGTCCCCGGGATCCTCGATCGACGGATCGTCGACCTCGGCGACCTCGACGCGCCCCGGGCCGCGGTACGTGACGGCCCGCACGATCAGCCGCTCGCGACCGGTCGCTCGTCGAGGAACTCGGTCGGGACCTGTGTCGTGAGGTGCACGAGCTCGTTCGCCGCGCGCACGTACCGCACGATCGTGGCGAGATCGCCCTGCACCTTGAGTTTGCCCTGCATCATCCCCTTGACGGGGTCGAGCTCACCGTTCAGGACGTCCTTCCACCGCGAGTACGGCGCGCGGATCACGTACGCGCTCCGCGCCGCCTCGTCGGCGTCGACGATGCGACCCGTTCGGCAGGCACCGTGCCACAGGTCGAGGACCGCCCACAGGTCCTCCGGCACCCCCCGATCGGGCTCGGCCTCGAAGACGAAGGCGATATCTCCCTCCCAGGTCGCGGCCGCGTCGCGGTAGTCGGCCGAGGCGTTGATCAGATCCCGGTAGATCGACAGCCAGTCGTCGCTCGGGAACACCGCCACGCGGGGACCTCCTCTATCCGAGCGCGAAGATCAGCGAGAGCCCGATCACGTTGAACACGACATGCGCGACGATGGGCGCCACGATCGTCCCGCGCCGTTCGTACCACCATGCGAGCACGATGCCGTTGAAGAACATCACGCCCATCAGCAGCAGCGCGTCCTGCCACGGCGCGTCGAGGTAGTGGATCAGTGCGAACCCGAACCCCGTCGAGAGCAGACCCCGGACCAGCCCGTAGCGATCGCGGACGGCCCGGAACAGGATGCCGCGGAAGAAGAGCTCCTCGTGCAGGGGCGCGACCGCGAGCGCGTACAGGGCCGTGATCGCGATGCCGACCGCCGACTGATCGGGCGCCACCTGCTCGGGCGCCTGGGCGGTCTCCCCCGAGACGACCTGGAGGATCAGGGCGACGACGATCCCGACCACGAAGACCATCGCCGGGTACAGGAGGAGCCCGAACCCGATCGACGTCAGCACCTCGCGTCTCCAGCCGCCTCGCGGCGGGAAGCCGAGGATGTTCCGCCATGAACGGTGCGCGTTGGAGAGCCACCCGATCAGGATCGCGATGATCGCGATCGCGGCGGCGGTCGTCGAGGCGATCGTCGCGAGATCCTCGTCGCCCCGCAGCAACGACAGGATCGGCACCGTGGCGAGCCCGCCGACGATGAACGAGATCACGTAGACGGCGGTCCCCTCCCACCACGACCACGTCGCGGTCGGACGGGCACCGAGACCGGTCGGAGGTCCACCGGCGGCCGCGGTCCCGGCGGTCGGATGCATCGCGTCGGGGCGCGGCGGGATCGGCTCGCTCATCAGCGCAGCCCGCTCACGATCCTCCGGTTCAGGCACCATCGCGGCCCATCTTCCCTGGCACCGCGAGCAACGACACGCCGACGATCCCGCCGAGCGCGAGCCCGAACGCGAATCCCGCCGCGGCTGGCCCCGTGTCGTTCGCGAGGTACGCGGCCACGCCTCCGAGGGCGCAGACCAGCACCGCGTCACGCCACGCGGGCCAGCGATCGAAGGTCCGTCGGACCGGCGCAGGCGGTCGCGCGATCACGAGGAGCACCGCGCCGAGACCGATCACCGGCGCGAGCGCCGCCGGATTCCGCGCGAGGAGGTCGACCCCGATCCGGAGCCGATCGCCGACCGTGTCGAGAACGTCGCCGATACCACCCGCGGTGCGCTCGAATCGCGTCACGTGGGTCGCGACGGGCGACAGCGCATGGGCGAGGAGGACCACCGCCGTCCCGAGGACCGTCACGCCGGCCACGACCGCGAACCCGACGATCGGCCGGAGCCTCGCCCGCTCCCGAACCGCGAACCAGAGGCCCGCCGTCGCGAACAACGAGACGCCGGCGCCGAGGTTGGCGCCGGCGAAGGGCATCGAGGCGAGCAACGCAGCGGCCACGATCACCGCGACCCCGTGGGTCGTCGGGAGCCGATGCGCGAGGTACACCGAGGCGCCGATCACGAGCCCGATCGCGACGTTGGGCATCCCGAAGAACCGGCCCCCGTCGAGCTGCGAGCCGCCCACCAACGGTGTCAGCATCGCGTCCCACCCCGTGGCGGCCTCGACCACGAAGGCGGCGAGCACCAGGGCGCCGAGCGCCATCGGGACGAGCGTGACGTCGCGCCGCTCGAGCGGCGATACCGAGAGCGTTCCGAAGACCGTCACGATCGCGACGAACGGGACGGCGGTCGCGTACGTGAGCTCGGGGAGGTGTCCCGCCGCCAGGAGCGCCGCTCCGAGCGCGGGCACCGACAGCGACAGCCATCCGAGCGCCCGCTGGAGCCCTCGAGGCACCCGGTCGCCGAGCGCGAGCGCAGCGACCGCGAGGAGACCCCCGATCGTCACGTACAGGGCCGCGGCGGTGCCGATCGGGACGTACAGCCGCCGCTGCTCGAGGTACCGCTCGTGCAGCTCGAAGGGCGGTCCCGACGCCGTCGCGCGGATCGGCGCGCCGGCGACGTCGTCGCCGCTCGCGTCGCCGGTCCCGAGGAAGGCGACGACGGTCGCGGGCACGTCGGGACTCGCCACGACGCCGTCCCGGCGCGTCGAGTCGGACGTGAGCGCGACCGGCGACGCGTCGCCACGCTCCATCGCGTCCGCGATCGCGCTGGGTCGCCCGATCGCGGCGACGATCGCGCCGACGGTGTCCCCTCGAGCAAGGTCGTCGGGCGACGGCGACGCGACCACGACGAGGACGAGCACGCGGTCCGCACGGGAGTCGACGAGCCACGTCCGCATTTCGGCCGCGACGGCCTCGATCCGAGCACGATCGGCGGACCCGTCCGGCGAGCTCAGCGAGCCCGCGGCCACCACCGTCGACCCGGGGGCGGCCGCGCCGTCCGTCGAACCGCTCCCGGCCTCGACGAGGAGTCCTGCGCCGCCGAACGCCGCGACCCCGCGCAACGCGGGGACACCGAGCAGATCGTCGAGCGACGCGCCGGATGCCTCGACGACGTACGCCGAGCGACCTCCCGGAACCTCCTGCGCGGTCGCCGCGACGGCGAGCGGGACGAGCGCGGCGACGGCGAGGAGCGCGCCGCGACGCGCCCGGGTCACGACGTGGTCAGGGACGGCTCGCGGTCGCGCCGGACCTCGGCGCCGAGCGCGATCAGCTTGTCCTCGAACGACTGGTAGCCGCGATCGACGTGGTGCATGTCCGCGATCTCGGTCACGCCGTCCGCCGCGAGCCCGGCGATCACCATGGCGGCGCCGGCGCGGATGTCCAGCGCCCGCACGGGCGCCGCGGAGAGCCGCTCGACGCCTCGGATCACGGCATGGTGCCCCTCGGTACGGATGTCGGCGCCCATCCGGTTGAGCTCGTCGACGAACATGAACCTGCTCTCGAAGACGTTCTCGGTGACGATGCTCGTGTCGTCCGCGGCCGCCAGCAGCGCCATCATCTGCGGCTGCAGGTCGGTCGGGAACCCGGGGTACGGAAGCGTGACGAGGTCGACGGCAACCGGCTTCGCGCGGAGCGTTACGCGGACCCCGTCTCGGGTCGTCGCGATCTCGGCACCGGCATCGGTGAGCTTGCTGAGGACCAGGTCCATGTGGTCGGCACGCGCGCCCTCCAGGACGATCGAGCCGCCGGTCGCACACGCGGCGATCGCGAACGTCCCCGCCTCGATCCGGTCGGGGATCACCGAGTGCTCGACCGCGGTGAACGCGTCCACGCCCTCGATCTCGATCGTCGGGGTCCCCACGCCGTCGATACGAGCGCCCATCGCCCTCAGCAGATCGGCGAGGTCCGCGAGCTCGGGCTCGCGAGCCGCGTTCTCGATCACGGTCGTCCCACGCGCGGCGACCGCCGCCATCAGCACGTTCTCGGTCGCCCCCACGCTGGGGAAATCGAGCGAGACGACCGCACCTCGCAGCCCGCCCGTCTCGCCGACGAGGAACCCGTGCTCGGACGAGAACCGCGCCCCCATCTTCTCGAGGCCGCGGACGTGGAGGTCGATGGCCCGGGAGCCGATGTTGCACCCGCCCGGCATCGCGACACGCGCACGTCCGAACCGCGCCAGCAGCGGACCGAGCACCAGGATCGACGCGCGCATCCGGCTGACGAGCGCGTACGGCGTTTCCCGCGGCTCGACGGCCGTCGTGTCGAGGCCCACGGTGTCGCCATCCCACACCGCGACCACGCCGAGGTGCTCGAGGACCTCGACCATCGTGATGCAGTCGCGGATGCTCGGGATGTTGTGGATCGTCGACCGGCCGGAGGCGAGCAAGGAGGCCGCGAGCAGCTTGAGCGCGCTGTTCTTCGCGCCCGCGATCGGCACCGCGCCCTCGAGCGGGATGCCGCCCGTCACGATCAGGCGGTCCATGGAGCCTCCGATCCTAGGCGGGGTTCGGATCCGATCCCACGACTCAGGCGGGGAGGTTCGCGCGGGCGCGTGCCTGCGCGAGCTCCTGGCCGAGCCCTCGGTCGTCCGGCGCCTCGGCCACCTGCTCCTCGAGCGCGCCGACCCGTGCGCGTGCCGCTTCGCGGTCGACGTCGGCGGCGAGGTCCGCGCCGTTCGCGAGCACGTCGACGCGCGTCCCATCCTCGCCGCTGGTCACGTGGAGGAACCCACCGTCGACGACCATCGCGTCCCACGATCCGTCCTCGCGCTCGATCCGCAGCGGCGCGACCGCGAGCCGGACGAGCAGCGGCGCGTGCCCCGCGAGGACGCCGAGCTCCCCCTCGACGCCGCGCGCGACCACCATCTGTGCGCGCCCGGCCCAGACCTCGCGCTCGGGCGTGACGACGTGGACGTCGACCGTCGCCAACGTCAGGCCGCCCGATCCATCTTCTTCGCGGCCTCGACCGCCTCCTCGATCCCTCCGACGAGGAGGAACGCCTGCTCGGGGAGCTCGTCGTACTCGCCGTCGCAGAGTCCCTTGAACGAGGGGATCGTCTCGTCGATCGGGACGTACTTGCCGGGGATGCCGGTGAACTGCTCGGCCACGAAGAACGGCTGCGACAGGAACAGCTGGATGCGCCGGGCGCGCGCAACGATCACGCGGTCCTCCTCCGACAGCTCGTCCACGCCGAGGATCGCGATGATGTCCTGCAGGTCGCGGTACCGCTGCAGGATCTCCTGGACGCGCCGCGCGGTGTCGTAGTGATCCTGGCCGACGTAGCGCGCGTCGAGGATCCGGCTCGTCGAGTCGAGCGGGTCGACGGCCGGGTAGATCCCGAGGGACGCGATGTCGCGCGACAGGACCGTCGTCGCGTCGAGGTGCGCGAACGCGGTGTGCGGCGCCGGGTCGGTGATGTCGTCCGCCGGCACGTAGATCGCTTGGAGCGACGTGATCGAGCGGCCTTTCGTCGACGTGATCCGCTCCTGGAGCTCGCCCATCTCGTCGGCGAGGGTGGGCTGGTACCCGACGGCGCTGGGCATCCGTCCGAGCAGCGTCGAGACCTCCGACCCCGCCTGCGTGAACCGGAAGATGTTGTCGACGAACAGCAGCACGTCCTTGCGCTCGACGTCGCGGAAGTACTCCGCCATGGTGAGCGCGGACAGCGCCACGCGCAGACGCACACCCGGCGGCTCGTCCATCTGGCCGAACACGAGCGCCGTGTTGTCGATGACGCCGGACTCGGTCATCTCGAGGAAGAGGTCGTTGCCCTCGCGCGTGCGTTCCCCGACGCCGGCGAACACGGACACGCCGCCGTGCTGCTGCGCCTGGCGGCGGATCATCTCCTGGATGATCACGGTCTTGCCGACGCCGGCACCGCCGAACATCCCGATCTTGCCACCCTGCACGTAGGGCTCGAGGAGGTCGATGACCTTGATCCCGGTCTCGAGCATCTGCGAGCGCGCCTCGAGCTCCTCGAACGGCGGCGGATCGCGATGGATCGGCCAGCGCTCGCTGACCTGGATGTTCGAGGCATCCGTGTCGAGCGGCTCGCCGAGCACGTTGTAGACGTGGCCGAGGACGCCGCTGCCGACCGGGACGCTGATCGGGGCGCCGGTGTTCACGACCTCGGCGCCCCGAACCATCCCGTCGGTCGGCTTGAGCGCGACCGTTCTCACGATGCTGTCGCCGAGGTGCTGCGCGACCTCGCACGTGATCGTCGTCGTCTCGTCACCCAGCTCGACGTCGATCGTGAGCGCGGTGTTGATCTCGGGGAGCGCATCGGGCGGGAACTCGACGTCGACGACCGGACCGATCACGCGGACCACCCTGCCGTTCGCGTGCTCCTGCTCGGTCTGATCGGTGGGGCGGGTCTCGGTCTGCATGCGGCCTACTCCTTCGACGATGCGGCGAGCGCCTCGGCGCCGCCGACGATCTCCATGATCTCGGTCGTGATCTCGTCCTGGCGGGCGCGGTTCGCCTGCCGGGTCAACACCTTGATGAGCTCCTCCGCGTTGTCCGTCGCCGCGGCCATCGCGCGCTGACGAGCGGCGTTCTCCGACGCGGCCGATTCGAGCATCGCGAACCAGATCTTGGTGATGACGTACTGCGGGAGCAGCTCGCCCAAGATCGCGGCCGGGCTCGGCTCGAAGAGGTAGTCGGCGTGCGGCCGGTGCTCGGCGTCGCCGCCCACCTCCTCCGGGTGGATCGGCAGGAAGCGCTTGTCGGTCGCCCGGAACGTGAACGCGGAGCGGAAGTCCGTGTACACCACGTGGAGCTCGTCGATCCGGTGCTCGCGGAACTCCTCGATCATCCGCCGTCCGATCTCCCTGGCCGCGTCGTAGCGAGGGACCTCCGAGAACCCGGACCACTCGTCC
>DASPIF010000042.1:0-3477 GCA_035629255.1 Actinomycetota bacterium
GCGCGTTCACCGCCGCCGTTCGGACGACATGAGGTGCGCCTCGACCGGAGCGACGACGACCGATGTCACGAGCTGACGGCCCGTACGGCGTGCTCGATCTCGTGATGCGGGAGCAAGGCGACCGCCCCGATCACCCCCATCGGCGGTCGCCATCGCAGCGAGCTCCCTCATCCATCGGTCTCGACGCGCTCGCGCTCGGTCACGGTCCCGAGCATCAGCTCCTCGACGTCGAGCGTCGTCTCCTCGTCCTCTCTCGCCTGCCGCAGGATCACACCGGTCTGCGCGTCGACGTGCAGGAGGAACGCGGTCTCGTCGTTGGCCCTCCAGCCCTCCACGCGGACGAGCCAGCATCGACGCTCGAAGAGATCGTCGGGTCCGAGGACATCGCCCGCCGCTTGATCGATCCGCGTGCGACGACCGTCGAGCAGGTTCTTCACCCAAGCGTTGGACGCCGCGACCATCCCCGGCCCCACGCGCTCGATCGTGCCGTCCGCCACGTACACGACGCGATCCTCGGCCGCCCGGAGTTCGATCCTGGTGCCGTCGTCCACGAACCAGGCGTTGATCCCGTCGAACACGACGGAGGCCTCCCGCGTGATCTCGTCATCCCGGCGCTCAATCACCCGCGCGGCCAGGGGCGGCTTCTTCGACGCGACGAGCCGCTGGATCTCCTCGAACGACGGGGCCGGGTCGGACACGCCGCCAGGCTACGCGGCGGGCGCTACTCCTCGTCCTCGGACGCGATGACGGGCGCGAGCGCGACGACCGTCGCCCCCTCCTCGACGCGCATCGTGCGGACGCCCTGCGAGGCGCGGCCCACGCGGCGGATGTCGCCCGCCGCCACCCGGATCACGATCCCCGAGCTCGAGATCACGAACATGTCCTGATCCTTCGAGCCGACGAACGCGCCGGCGAGGAGCCCGGTCTTCTTCGTGAGCGTGTGCCCGATCACGCCCTTCCCGCCGCGTCCCTTGATCGGGTAGTCCTTGAGCGGCGTGCGCTTGCCGTAGCCCTGATGCGTGACCGAGATCATCTCCTCGCCCTCGGACGCGATCCCGAGCGCGATCACCTCGTCATCGTCGGCGATCCGCATCCCGATCACGCCCCCGGTCTGGCGGCCCATGGGGCGGGCGAGGCTCTCCCTGAACCGGATCGTCTGACCTTTCCGCGAGACGAGGAAGACGTCGTCCTTGCCATCGGTCAGCCGGACGTCGATCAGCTCGTCGCGGGGGCGAAGGTTGATCGCGGCGAGGCCCGTGCGCGGCGAGTCGTACTCGGGGAGCGCCGTCTTCTTGACGATCCCCTTGCGCGTCGCGAACAGCAGGTAGCGGCCGGTCTCGTACTCCTTGAGATCGATCACGGCCTGGACCTTCTCGTCGCCGCTGATCGCGACGCCCGGGAGGTTGGCGGCATACGTGCCCCGAGCGGTTCGCCCGGACTCGGGCACCTCGTGGACCTTGACCCGGTAGACCTTGCCCTTGCTCGTGAAGAACAGGAGCCAGTGATGCGTCGTGGTCGTGAAGACGTCGGCGACCACGTCCTCTTCCTTCAGGTTCGCGCCGCGGATGCCCTTGCCGCCGCGACCCTGTCGGCGGAAGTTCTCGACGGGCTGGCGCTTCACGTAGCCCGCGCGGCTGACGGTGATGACGACGTCCTCCTCGGCGATGAGGTCCTCGACGTTCATCTCGCCCTCGTCGGCCTTGAGCGCGGTCCGACGCTTGTCGGCGTACTTCGCTCTGATCTCGGCGAGCTCCTCCTTGATGACACCGCGGATCTTCTTGGGGTCCTTGAGGAGGCTCTTCAGGTACTTGATCCGCGCCAGCAGCTCCTTGTGCTCGTTCTCGAGCTCCTCGCGCGCGAGCTTCGTCAGCCGGCGCAGCGGCATGTCGAGGATGTGGTTCGCCTGGATCTCGCTCAGCTTGAACTGCTTCATCAGCTTGCTCCGCGCCTCCTCGGCGTCGGCCGAGCCGCGGATGATCTTGATGACCGCGTCGAGGTTCTGGAGCGCGATCAGCAGTCCCTGGACGATGTGGTCGCGTTCCTCGGCGCGCCTCAGCTGGTACCGAGTGCGACGGGTGACCACGTCGATCTGGTGGTCGACGTAGTAGCCGATCAGCTCGGCGAGGTTGAGCGTCCTCGGGACGCCGTCGACGAGCGCCAGGTTGATCACGCTGAAGTTGTCCTGGAGCTGGGTGTGCTTGTAGAGCTGGTTGAGCACGACCTGCGGGTTCGCGCCGCGCTTGAGGTCGATCACGAGGCGCATCCCCTCGCGGCCGCTCGAGTGGTCCTTGATGTCGGCGACGTCCTTCAAACGGCCGACGCGCACGAGCTCGGCGATCTTCTCGGCGAGACGCGCCTTGTTCACCTGGTACGGCAGCTCGGTGACGACGATCCGCTGCCGGCTGTTCGAGCCCTCCTCGATCGCGCAGACGGCGCGGACCTTGATCGAGCCGCGGCCCGTGAGGTACGCGTCGCGGATCCCGTCCCTGCCCATGATGATCGCGCCGGTCGGGAAGTCGGGTCCCTTGATGAACTTCATGAGGTCCTGCGGACCGGCCTCCGGGTTGTCGATGAAGTGGATGACCCCATCGATGACCTCGCCGAGGTTGTGCGGCGGCATGTTCGTCGCCATCCCGACCGCGATGCCGCCCGAGCCGTTGACGAGCAGGTTCGGGAAGCGGCTGGGCAGGACCGTCGGCTGCTGCTCGTAGCCGTCGTAGTTCGGGACGAAGTCGACGGTCTCGGCCTCGATGTCGCGTAGCAGCTCGAGCGCGATCGGCGCGAGCCGGGCCTCGGTGTAGCGCTGCGCGGCGGGCGGGTCGCCGTCGACCGAACCGAAGTTCCCGTGCCCGTCGACGAGCGGCGCCCGGAGCGAGAAGTCCTGCGCCATCCGCACCAGCGAGTCGTAGATCGCGAGGTCGCCGTGCGGGTGGTACTTGCTCATCACGCCGCCGACGACGTTCGCGGACTTCCGGTAGGGGCGATCGGGTCGCAGCCCCTGCTCGAACATCGCCCACAGGATCCGGCGGTGGACCGGCTTCAGCCCGTCGCGGACGTCGGGCAACGCACGCCCGACGATGACCGACATCGAGTAGTCCAGGTACGAGATCTGGATCTGCTCTTCGAGCTGAACGTCCTCGATCCGGCCACCGAGGATGGATTCCTGCGCCAAGGTGGTCCTCCTACCCGGTCACGGCCGTCCGCTCAGACGTCGAGGTTCTTGACGTCGGCGGCGTTGTCCTCGATCCACTCCTTGCGCGACGCGACGTCCTCGCCCATCAGGATCGTGAAAAGGCGATCGGCCATGGCCGCGTCCTCGAGACCGACCCGCATCAACGTCCGGCGCTCCGGATCCATCGTCGTCTCCCACAGCTGCGACGCGTCCATCTCGCCGAGACCCTTGAAGCGCTGCGGCTCGAGCTTGCGCGAGCCGTCGACCTCCTTGCGGTACGCGTCCCACTCGCGCTCCGTGTAGAA
>DASPIF010000043.1:0-21071 GCA_035629255.1 Actinomycetota bacterium
GGCGCCGGCGCGGATCGCGGCGGCCTGTTGTTCGGCCTGGCGGACGATCGCGGCCGCCTGCTCTCGGGCGCGCGAGATGATCTGACCCGCCTGTCCCTGCGCCTCGGCGACGTCGCCGGGCGCGAACGCCGTCGCCGGGGCGCCGCCGCTCCGCAGCCGTCCGAGCTCGTCGAGGTACGAGGAGAGGTCGGCGGTGATCCGATCGAGGAAAGCATCGACGTCGCGCTCGTTGTAGCCGCGGAACGACAACCGGAACTCGACCTGCTGGACGTCTTCGGGCGTGACCCGGCCGTCCCCGTCGCCTTGGACGACGTCGTCGCCGCCGCGCTTCTTCCGCATCCCTTCCCCCCGTCAGGCCGATCGCGCGCCGACCTCAGCAGTTCAGGGCCCGGCGCAGGACGGCAAGGATAACGAACGCGACGATCATGGACAGGTCGAGCCCCATGCCTCCCGCCCGGATCGGCGGGATCATGGCCCGGAGCGGGCGCAGGACCGGTTCGGTGACGTCCTCGAGCAGGTCCAGGATCGTTCGGACCGGCCCGGAGTACGGGGTGCGGAACCCGAACAGGAACGCCCAGGACACGATCACGCGGACGAACAGGATGATCGTGTAGACCGTCAGGACGATGCAGAGGATGTCGAGCGCGGGATTGCTCTCGCTCTGAGCGATCATCGCCGGGGTCGCGAACGTCAGAACTGGTTGTAGAAGTCCGACGTCGCGAGACGCTCCCGGTCCTCGGCCGAGACGTCGACGTTCTGCGGTGTCAGGAGGTAGACGCGGTTGGCGACCATCTCGATCTTCCCGTCCAGCCCGTACACGAGACCCGAGGCGAAGTCGACCAGCCGCCGCGCGATCGTGTCGTCGGTGCTCTGCAGGTTCATGATCACGGGGATCCCGTCCTTGTACCGGTCAGCGATCTCGCGCGCCTCGTTGAAGCGGCGAGGCTCCGACTTGTGGATCGAGCCGGCCGTGGCGGGGCGGGTCGAGGGGATCGTCCGCACGATCCCCTCGTGCTCGACGTCCATCGCGACCTCGCGGACCGCCTGCGGACGCTGGAAGCGGCGGACCTCGGCCTGCTCGGTGGGCGCCGTGGTGACCTCGTCCAGCTCCTCGAACTCGTCGTCCTCGACGAGCCCGAGATACGTCAGCGTCTTCTTCCAAACGCCGGCCATCACGTCCTCCTGTTCGGGCCCGCGCTCGCATCGTGGAGCGGGGAAGAACCGTCAGCGGGCGGGTCGCGCTCCGAAGAGCGCGGTCCCGAGTCGAACCATCGTAGCGCCTTCTTCCAGCGCAACCTCGTAATCAAGCGACATCCCCATGGAAAGTTGCCGGGCCTCCGGATGCGTCCCGACCAGCGCATCTCGGAGCTCGCGGAGCCGTCGGAAGGTCGGCCGCGCTGCCTCGGCGTCATGGCCGGGGGGTGCGATCGTCATCAACCCGGCAAGGCTCACCCCGTCCACGGCGGCGATCTGCGTCGCGGCCTCCGGGACCTGTCGCGGGACGACACCGGTGCGCTCCCCCGTCACGTCGACCTCGATCAGGACGGGCAGGCGGCGGCCGGCGGCGTCGGCGCGACGGGCGAGACGATCGAAGGCCCGGCCCGGGACGGCCGTCTCCACGACGTCGGCGAGCGCGGCCACATGGTGGGCGCCCGAGGAACGCAGGGTCCCGATGAAGTGCCATCGCGCGCCCACGACCGCGTCGCGCTTGGCTCGCAGCTCCTGGACGTAGTTCTCGCCGAGGTCCGCGACGCCCGCCTCGACCACCCATCGCAGTGCCTCCGGCTCGACGGTCTTGGCCACGGCGACGAGCGTCACGTCGTTCGCGTCGCGGCCGACGCGTGCGCACGCGTCGGCGATCCGGGCGTGGATCCCGGCGAGGCGCGCGAGGATCTCGTCGCGGGAGCGGTTCACGGCGGCGACGCTAGCAGCGCGTCCGTCGCAGGCATGACGATCGCTCGGGAAGGGTGGATGCGGGGCGGAGACCACGTCCAGAGGCGGGGGAAGGGCGCCTCTCGACCGGTTCTGTCTCCGCCCCGCGACCCGTTCGCCGCGCGGGGGCGTATCGGGTCAGCTCTTGAGGAAGTCCGGGATGTCGAGGTCTTCCTCGGCGTCGAACGTCACGGCCTCGGGCGCCGGACGGAAGATCTCGTCCTCGTCCTCCACGAGGATCGACGGGGCGGGCGCGGGCGCCTCGTCCTCGACGTCCCCCTGGTCCGCGGCCGCGGCCGCCACGGTCAGCGGCGTCGGCTCGGCCACCGACGTCGTGAGCGGGGTCGGCTCCTCGAGCAGCCTCGACAGGCGGCTCTCGAACTGCGCGTCGCGCGGCGTGTTGATCAGCTTGTCGAACCCGGCGGCGATCACCGTGACGCGGACCTCCTCGCCCAGCGCGTCGTCGACGACCGCGCCGAAGATGATGTTCGCATCGGGATGGGCCACACGCGTGATGTGATCGGCTGCTTGGTTCACCTCGTGCAACGTCAGGTCGGTCGGCCCGGCGATCGACAGCAGGACGCCGCGGGCCCCCTCGATCGAGGATTCGAGCAGCGGCGAGCTGATCGCGGCTCGGGCCGCATGCTCGGCGCGGTCCTCACCGGAGCCGTGACCGATCCCCATCAACGCCGAGCCGGCCGCGGTCATCACCGACTTCACGTCGGCGAAGTCGAGGTTGATGAGCCCCGGCGTCGTGATCAGCGAGGTGATGCCGTCGACGCCTTGGAAGAGGACCTGATCGGCCATCCGGAAGGCGTCGACCATCGGGGTGTTCGGATCGGAGACCTGAAGCAGTCGGTCGTTGGGGACGACGATCAGCGTGTCGACCGCCTTCTTGAGCTCGCTGATGCCGACGTCGGCTTGGGTCGCGCGTCGACGCCCCTCGAACCCGAACGGGCGGGTCACGACGCCGATCGTCAGCGCGCCGATGTTGCGCGCGATCTCCGCGACGATCGGCGCTGCGCCGGTCCCGGTCCCGCCACCCTCGCCGGCGGTGATGAAGACCATGTCCGAACCCTTGAGGATCTCTTCGATCTCGTCGGCGTGCTCGTCGGCCGCCTCACGCCCGACGTCAGGGTCCGAACCGGCGCCGAGCCCGCGCGTGGTCTCTCGACCGATGTCGAGTTTGACCTCTGCGTCGGACATCAAGAGGGTCTGCGCATCCGTGTTGATCGCGATGAACTCCACGCCGCGAAGCCCGCCCTCGATCATGCGGTTGACGGCGTTGACACCGCCACCGCCGATCCCGACGACCTTGATCACGGCGAGGTAGTTCTGAGGAGGATCCATCATCACCTGCGACCTCCGCTCCCCGGGCGAACTGCCCCGGTCTACCTGGGGAAAACGCCGTTACCCGATACGACCGTTGTGGTCACCTCGACACGTGGCTCGCACGATCGGATGTGGAAACCGTCAACCTCAAGTGCATCGTTATTGTTATATCTACTTGACGTTGACCGGGTCACGCTACTAGTCGACCCCTGGTCCGTCAAGCGTGGGGACCAAGGCGTTGTCCTTCCCCGTGACACTTCCCCGTGACGCTTCGCCCGGTGTCACCCCGACCTGTCAGTCGCGGTACGTGAGGGTGGGGACGCCCGGCGCCATCACGTTGAGGGTGGCGACCGCGCGGCCCTGCCCGCCGGACCAGGAGAGCAACCGCAGGATCGTCGCGGCCTTCGCGCCCACCCCCGTCGCGTGGCCGTATCGGACGCGAACGTCCCCGTCGAGCACGAGGTCGAGTCCACCGTCGGAGAGGATCTCGACGCGATCCAGACGCGTGGCCAGCCGTCGTGGCATCGAGGCGACGACCTCGGCCGCGCCGGCGACCGCATCCTCGGTCGACCCGAGCGCGACGATGTCAGGCAGGTCGGCGGCATCCTCGGCCGATGCGGCGCCCAACACCGACCCGTCGGCCGCGAGCAACGAAGGGCGCGTCGGTGATGCCAGCACCGCGACCGGCTCGCGCTCCCGGATGCGGATCGAGACGGAGCGCGGGAACGACGCCGACACCACCGCATCCGCGATCCACGGGTGGCGCTCGAGCCGCCCCTCGGCGGCCCCCTCATCGAGCCACCACACGCTCGTGCCGTCGGCGATCGCCGCGAGATCCTCGACGGTCGCCACCGAGAGGTGGGATGTACCGGTGACGTCCACCGTCCGGACGTCGAACAACCACGAGCGCGAGATCGCGACCCCGCCGATGACGAGCGCGACCACGATCGATGCCGCCAGCGCGACGGTGAGGCGGCGGGAACCGTGGAACCTGTCAGACAGGGACGTGACCGAGATCGCCAACGAGATGCACCTCCGGTTCGAGTCGGATGCCGGTTCGCGCCGCGACGCGCTCTCGGATCGAGCGGATCAGTTCGAGGACGTCCCGGGCGGTCGCGCCGGGCGTCGTGACGATGAAGTTCGCGTGCTTGGCGGAGACCGCCGCTCCCCCGACCCGCAGGTCCTTGCCGCCGGCGGCGTCGATCAGCCGCGCCGCGTGATCGCCCGGCGGATTCTTGAACACGCTGCCGCAGTTCGGCTCGGCGAGGGGTTGCGTGCGACGGCGCCACTCCCGCGCCTCGTCCATCCGCGCCCGCACCGCCGACGTTTCGGCGGCGACGAGCCGGACCACCGCGCCGATGATGACCCCGTCCGCGGCCAGGGACGACCGGCGGTACGCGAACCCGGCGGTCACGGCGTCGACGCGCGACGAGGTCCCGCGCTGCAGGTCGAAGACGTCGACGGCCTCCACGACGTCCGCCATCTGGCCGCCGTGGGCTCCGGCGTTCATCCGGACGGCGCCACCGACGGAGCCCGGGATCGCGACTCCCCACTCGAGGCCGGAGAGCCCGTGTGCGAGCGCGACACCCGACAGCGCCGGCAGGGGCATCGCGGCGCCCGCCGTCAACCGCTCGCCGTCCCGCGCCGCCCAGCGATAGCCCTTGCCCAGCCGGAGAACCAACCCCGCGAATCCGCCGTCCGCGATGAGGACGTTGGACCCCTTCCCGAGGACCACGACGGGGATCCCGGTCTCGCGGATCGCCGCCGATGCCACCACGAGATCGTCCTCGGATCCGGGCTCGAGGTAGAGCGAGGCGGGCCCGCCGATCCGGAACGTCGTGAGCGACGCGAGAGCGAAATCCGCGCGGACGCGATCACCGCACGCGGCCCGCAGGATGCGCTCGGCGTGGCGCAACGGCTCGCTCACGTCTCGGCTCCGCCGACCGCCGCCGGGTCGGCCTCGCCGATCCGATCGAGCGCCGCGTCGCCGAGCATCCAGACGTCGCCGCAGCCCATCGTGATCACGAGGTCTCCCGCGCGGACCTCTCGGTCGAGGAACTCGATCACGTCGGCGCGGTGCGGGAGATAGACGACCCGCGGTCGGGAGGAGGCCTCGGCGATACCGCGGACGATCAGCTTGCCGGTGACGCCCGGGATCGGCTGCTGCGCGGCCCCGTACACGTCGGTCACGACGACGAGGTCGGCCGCGACCAGGCTCTCCCCCAGCTCGCGCCAGAGCGCCTGCGTCCGCGAGTAGCGGTGCGGTTGGAAGACGGCGACCAGTCGCTCGGGCCGGGTGCGACGAGCGACGTCGAGCGTGACGCGCAGCTCGGTCGGGACGTGCCCGTAGTCGTCGAAGAAGTCTGCGTCCCGGACCCTGCCGCGGTGCTCGAACCGACGATGGACGCCGGCGAACGACCGCAACGCATCCGCAGCCGCGGCCGCATCGACCCCGAACGCGACCACGGCCGCGATGGTCGCCGCCGCGTTCAGGAGGTTGTGTGCCCCGTCCACCGGCACCATGAGCTCGAGCTCGCGTCCGTCGACCCGGAGCGTCCCACGCGAGCCTCCCGGACCGACGCTCGCGATCGACAGACGAACGGCCGCGTCGCCGGCGACGCCGTACGTCGTCGCCGGCGACGACGAGGCGAGCGTCGATCGCAGGGCGCCCTCGTCGTCGGCACACGCGACCACCCGATCGCAACGATCGGCGAAGGCCGTGAACGCGGCCTCGATCTCGGCGCGGCCGCCGGGGTAGAAGTCGACGTGATCGACCTCGACGTTCGTGACGATGCCGAGCGCGGGACGCATCAGGAGGAAGGAACCGTCGCTCTCGTCCGCCTCGGCCACGAACAGGTCGCCGTCGCCGGACCGCGCCCCGCTCCCCGTCTCGTTCGGGTCGCCGCCGATCACGTACGTCGGGTCGGCCCCCACGTGCTCGAGGACGTGCGCGATCATGGAGGTGGTCGTCGTCTTGCCGTGCGTCCCGGCGACCGCGATCGCGCGATAGCCGGCGGCGGCCGCCGCCAGGGCCTGCGCGCGCGCCCAGACCGGGATCCCGCGACGACGGGCCTCGGCGAGCTCCGGGTTCCGCTCGGCGATCGCGCTCGAGACGATGACCGCGTCGGGATCGTCGAGGCGCTCGCGCGAGTGACCGACGACGACGGTGGCGCCGGCCGTCCGGAGCTCGGCGAGCCCTTTCGAGTCCTTGAGGTCCGACCCCGTCACCGCGATCCCGCGCGCGAGGAACAGACGTGCCAGGTTACGCATCCCGGCGCCGCCGATGCCGATCATGTGGACGCGTCCGACGTTCGCGAGGTCGGGGACGGGCAGCGTCGGGATGGTCCCGGGCCGCGGTGCGTAGGTCACCGGGCGCTCCCGACCACCGCGCGGGCGAGGGACTCAGCGGCCGCAGGCTTCGACCACGCCCGGGCGCGGTCGCCCATCGTCGCGAGCCGACTCCGGTCATCGAGGAGCTCCCGGATCCGCTGAGCGAGGACCGCCCCGTTCAGCTCGTCGTCGAGGATCACCGTCGCCCCGCCCGCCCGTTCGAGGGCGCGCGCGTTCGCGTCCTGATGGCGCCCCGTCGCGTACGGGTACGGCACGAGCACCGACGGGACACCGCAGACCGAGACCTCGGCGATCGTGGTCGCGCCGGCCCTCGAGACGACCAGGTCCGCCGCCGCGTACGCCAGCTCCATGCGTTCGAGGAACGGCAGGACCCGCACCGGCACGGGCGCGCGTCGTCCGATCTCCTCGCGCACCCGCTCCTCGTGCGCCCGGCCGGCGAGCAGGATCACCTGGATCCCGACGTCCCCGAGCCGAGCGGCCGCGTCGACCGCGGCGGTGTTGACGTGGCGCGCGCCCTGGCTGCCTCCGAAGACGACGACCGTCCGTCGGGTCGCGTCGAGCTCGAGCTCGCGCGTCGCCTCGTCGGTGAGCCTCGAGCGGTCCGCGGCGACGGCGAGGATCGGTTCGCGCACGGGGTTGCCGGTGACGACGGTCCGGGCACGGCGCGGCAGGAGGCGGGCGGCCTCGAGGAACGAGAGCGCGACGGTGCGCGCCGGACGGGCGAGCAGCCGGTTCGCGAGTCCGGGCACGGCGTTCTGCTCGTGCAGCACGAGCGGCACGCGTGCGCGCGCCGCGGCGAGCGCCACCGGCACGCTGACGTACCCGCCCATCCCCAACACCACGTCCGCGCCGGCGACGACCGGCCGTGCCCGCGCGACGGACCGCAACGCGACGAGCGGTGCCATCGCGGCGCGGAACGACGCGGCACGCACGAAGGGACTCGCCTCGACCGCGGTGAACGGCAGACCCGCCGAGGCGACCAGATCGGCCTCCTGGCCGGTCGCGGTTCCCGCGAACCGGACCTCGTGGCCGTCGTCGAGGAGGCGCCGCGCCACGGCGAGGGCGGGGAACACATGGCCGGCGGTTCCGCCGCCGGCGATCAGGATCCTCACGGGCCGCCTCCTCGCGCGTCTCGGTCAGGCGGCTCGCGCTCGGCCCGCCCGGCTCCGCGAGCGTGCGCTCGCGCGGACCGGAGCGGTGGCGATGTTCACGAGGATCCCGACGGCCGCGAGCGAAACCACCAACGACGATCCACCGTACGAGAGGAACGGGAGCGGGACCCCGGTGATCGGGAGGAGCCCCGTGACCGCCCCGAGGTTGATCAGCGCCTGGATCCCGAACCACGACACGATGCCACCGGCCAGCATCCGTCCGAAGACGTCCTTGGCGGACGCGGCGATCCGCACGCCCGCGTAGATCAACGCCGCGAAGGCCGCGAGGACGACGATCTCGCCGATGAGACCGAGCTCCTCACCGAGGATCGCGAAGATGAAGTCGTTGTGCGCGTTCGGGACGTACGCCCACTTCTGACGCGACGCCCCGAGCCCGACGCCGAACCATCCCCCGGAGCCGAGGGCGATCAGCGATTGCGCGAGCTGGTAGCCGGTGTTGCTCGCGTCCTCCCACGGATGCAGGAACGACAGGAACCGGACGCGTCGGTACTCGGCGCTCATGATCAATCCCATCCCGACGACGGTCCCGAAGAACGCCGCCATCGACAGGTACCGCATCCGGATGCCCGCGACGAAGAGCATCGCGAACACCGTCGCCGTGATGATGAGGGTGGTCCCGAGATCCGGCTGCAACATCACCATCCCACCGATCACCAGCACCACCGGCAGCAGCGGCAGCGCGAGATGTCCGAGATCGTCGAGCTTGCCCCACTTCCGCTCGATCACCATCGCCGCGAAGACGACGGCGGCGAGCTTGGCGATCTCCGACGGTTGCACGGTCACCGGACCCAGCTGGAACCACCGGGACGATCCGTACGCCTCGACGCCGTGCGACGGGCTCAGGACCACGCCGAGCAAGAGGATCGTCAGCGCGAGGAACGGCAGACAGAGGCGACGCCACGCGTCGTAGCGCATCCGGGCCGTGAGTACGAGGGCGGCCACCCCGACGATCGCGTAGATCGATTGACGCTGGAAGTAGCGGAAGCTGTCCCCGAACTCTGCGAACGACGACACCGAGCTCGCGGAGAGCACCATCAGCAGACCGCCGATCACGAGGAACGCGGTCGGCGCGAGCAGCAACGCCAGCGTCCTCCGCGTCCATGCGCGGGTCCGCCTGCGCGTCGCGAGCGGAAGCGGCGTCACGATACGGAGGTGATGCGGTCGTGCGGACGCGACGGCCCCGGTCGTCACGTTCGGACCTCCTTCTCGATCGCTCGGGCGGCGGCCGTGAACCGGTCGCCGCGTTCCCGGTAATCGCGGAACATGTCCCAGCTCGCGCACGCGGGCGCGAGCAACACCCGGCCGGGCCGCGGCGCGAGCTCGAAGGCTGTCCGCACCGCCTCCTCGATCGATCCCGCCTTGCGGGTGGGGACCGACCGCTGGAACAGGTCGACGACCTCGTCGTCCGACGCCCCGATCGCCACGACGCCGGCGAGCCTCGGCGCGAGCGCGCCGATCGGCGAGAGGTCGACGCCCTTGGCGTCGCCGCCGGCGATCAGGACGGCGCCACCGCCTCCGCCGAGCGCTGCGAGCGTCGCGTGGGGATTCGTCGCCTTCGAATCGTCGACGAAGCGGACGCCGTCGACGACCGCCACGGTTTCCCCGCGGTGCGCCGCCGGCCTGAACGCGGTGAGCCCCGCACGGATCGCGTCCTCGCCGACGCCGAACGCGTTCGCGGCCGCGGCCGCGGCCGCGGCGTCGGCGCGCAGCGCAGGGGTATCGAACGGGGGCGCGCCGAGCAGGACCGTCTCGGCCCCCCACCGGCCCGCGAGGGCTCGTCCCACGTACCCGGTCTCGCCGCGCTCCGGTTCGTCCAGGGTGAACCAGTTCACCTCGCAACTCGCCGTCCGCGACCGGGCGGCCGACGCGTCGTCGTCGCGGTTCCCCACGTGCACGTCGTCGCCCTCCTGGCGCGCGAAGATCTTCGCCTTGGCTCCGGCGTAGGCGTCGAAGGACCCGTGCCAGTCCAGGTGGTCCGGCGCGAGGTTCAGCAGCACCGAGACCTGCGGTTGGAACGACGCCTGGACGTCGAGCTGGAACGACGACGCCTCGACCACGAGCGCGTCGTGCGTCTCGCGCGCGGCCGTCGGCATCGGGTGCCCCACGTTGCCGCACGCCGGCGCGTCGATCCCCGACGCGCCGAGGATCGACGAGAGCATCCCCGTCGTGGTGGTCTTGCCGTTCGTCCCGGTCACCGCCAGGTAGGGGACGCGCGCGAGCCTCGCGCCGAGCTCGAGCTCCCCCCAAACGGGCAGTCCGCGTTCGCGCGCCCAGCCGAGCACCGGCGCCCGCGGCGGGACGCCGGGGCTCACGACGAGGACGGTCGCACCGTCCAGGTGCGCCGGCTCATGGCCACCCGAGAGCACCTCGACCCCGAGGTCCGACAGGGCGGTCGGGACCTCCGCGTGCGGGCGCGATTCGGTGACGCGGACGACCGCACCCTCCTCCGCGAGCGCCCGCGCGGAGGCCGTCCCGGAGACCCCGAGACCCACGACGACGGCGCGCTCCCCCGCGAACACGCCGCTCATCCGCCGCCGCCGCCGCGCGCGACGAAGTCCGTGTAGAAGAGCCCGAGCCCGACGGCGACGCAGAGGCCGGTGATGATCCAGAAGCGGACGATGACCGTCGTCTCAGGCCAGCCCGCCAACTCGAAGTGATGGTGGATCGGCGACATCCGGAAGATCCTCCGACCGAACCCGCGGAACGCGATGACCTGCAGGATCACCGACATCGTCTCGATCACGAAGAGGCCACCGAGGACGACCAACAGCAGCTGGGTGCTCGTGACGATCGCGAGCGCGCCGAGCATCCCGCCGAGCGCGAGGGAACCGGTGTCGCCCATGAAGATCTTGGCCGGGGCGGCGTTCCACCAGAGGAACCCGGCGGTCGCGCCGGCGCCCGCCGCCGCCAGGACCGCGATGTCGAGCGACGCGTTGACGCCGATCCCGTAGCACGCGGCTCCCGACTCGAGCGATTCGAGGAAGCAGGTGTGCCGGTACATCCAGAACGCGATGAAGACGTAGCCGAACATCACCATCGAGGACGACCCCGACGCGAGACCGTCGAGACCGTCCGTGAGGTTCACGCCGTTCGACGACGATGCGAGGATCACGAAGACCCAGACGTAGAACAGGACGCCGAGGTCGAGACCCGTCTGTCGGATGAACGACAGCCCGGTCTCGACGTCCGCGAACTCGACGGCGATGAACCCGAAGACGATCGCGACGACCGCCTGCCCGACGATCTTCGCCGTCTTCGACAGCCCCAGCGAACGGCGGCGACGGACCTTGATGAAGTCGTCGATGAAGCCGAGCAGCCCCAGCAGCACCGTGGCCGTGAGGACCGCGAGCCCCGCGGGGGTGACCGTCGTGAACACGATCCGCGTCGCGGCGTACGCGATGATGATCCCGGCGATGATCACGGTCCCGCCCATCGTCGGCGTGCCCATCTTCTCGAGATGGGTGTGCGGGCCGTCCTCGCGGATCCGCTGCCCCCAGCCCCACGTCCGGAACAGCCGGATCGCGATCGGCGTGCCGAGCAGCGTGACGGCGAGGCCGACCGCGGCGGCGATCAGGATCTGCCTCACCGGAGCGCCTCCGCGACCCGTTCGAGGCCGACGACGCGCGAGCCCTTGAGGAAGACGACGTCGCCCCCGCGCGCCCACCCGCGGACGTCCTCGATCGCGTCGTCGCGACCGTCGCACGTCGCGACGTCCTCGGGCAGGAGGCCCTCGCGGAGCGCCGCTCGGGCGATCGCGCGGGCGGGTTCACCCACGGTGACGAGACGTTCCACGCCGATCCGGACGACGAGCTCGCCGAGGCGATCGTGTTCCGCGGCCGAGATGTCACCGAGCTCGGCCATCCCTCCGAGCACGGCGGCCAGCCGACGGTCGCGTGCGATCCACCGAGCCGTCTTGAGGCCCGCGGCCATCGACTCCGGGTTCGCGTTGTACGCGTCGTTGAGGACGACGACGCCCGCGCGCGTCGTGAACGTCTCCATCCTCCAGGCCGAGACGCGGGCGTCCGTCAGCGCGACCGCGCATCCCGCGAGGGGGACGCCGAGCGCGATCCCGCAGGCGGCCGCGGCGAGCGCGTTCGAGACCATGTGCTCGCCGGGGACCGCGAGCTCGACGGCCTCCTCCGATCCCTGCGCCTCGAGCGTGAACGTCGCCCGCCCGTCATCGCGCAGCACGACGTCCCGCGAGCGGACATCCGCGGTCGGATCGGCGCCGAACATCAGGACGCGCGCGCGCGTCCGCTCCGCGTAGCCGCGGGTGACCGCGTCGTCCGCGTTCACGATCGCGACGCCCTCGGGCTCGAGGGCGAGGACCGGCTCGGCCGCCGCGCGCTCGATCGCGGCCCACGACCCGAAGATCCCCATGTGGGCGACGCCCACGTTGGTGACGACCGCGACGTCGGGACGCGCCACCTCCGACAGCAGCGCGACGTCCCCCTCGCGGCGAGCGCCGAGCTCGGCGACCACCACCTCCGTGTCCGCGGGCGCGCCGAGCAGCGTGATCGGGAGCCCGATCTCGTTGTTGAACGACCGCGGGCTCGCGTGCGTCCGGAACCGCTGCGACAGGACCGCCGCCGCGAGGTCCTTCGTGGACGTCTTGCCGTTGGCGCCCGTGATCGCGACGAGGCGCCTGTCCCGCGTGCGTTCGCGCTCGTCGGCGGCGAGCGCGAGCAGCGCGCGCCCGGTGTCCGAGACGACGACGGTCGGCGCATCGGGGACGGTCGCGTCGGTCCGCTCGACGAGAACGGCCGCAGCACCGGCCTCGACCGCCGCGCCGAGGAACGCGTGTCCATCGCGGCGCTCGCCGCGCAGGGCGACGAAGAGCGCGCCCTCCGACGCGTCGCGGGTGTCGGTGACGACCGATCGGATCGTCGGGTCGCCGTGCTCGAGGCGGCCACCGACGGCCTCGGCGATCTCGGAGAGCGGCCGCTCGATCACGGCGCGACGCTCCCGACGGCGCGGATCTCCTCGGCCGCCACCTCGCGGTCATCGAACGCGATCGTGCGGTCGGCGAGCTCCTGGTACGGCTCGTGACCCTTGCCCGCGATCACCACGACGTCGCCCGGCCGTGCCTCGCCGACGGCGAGACGGATCGCGGCGCGGCGGTCGGGCTCGACGACGAACCGGCCGCCCCCCTCACCCGCGCCGGGCTCGATGTCGGCGAGGATCGCGAGCGGGTCCTCGCTGCGAGGGTTGTCGCTCGTCAGCACCGTGAGGTCGGCGTTCGCGGTCGCGGCGCGCCCCATCAGCGGTCGTTTCGCGCGGTCGCGGTCGCCGCCGCACCCGAGGACCACGATCACGTGACCGGTCGCGAGCGGTCGCGCGGCACGCAGCACGTTCTCGACGCTATCCGGGGTGTGCGCGTAGTCGACGAGCACGAGGAAGTCCTGCCCCGCCTCGACGGGCTCGACGCGACCCGGCACGCCCCGGACCGTGGCGATGGCCTCGGCCGCGGTGGCGTCCTCGATCCCGAGCGCGCGCGCCGTCGCGAACGCTGCGAGCGCGTTGTCGACGTTGAACCGGCCCCGCAGCGCAGACCGGACCTCGACACCGTCGACCTGGAACACCACCCCTTCCGCCGAGGTCTCGACGGCGACCGCCCGCACGTCGGCGTCGCGATCGACGGCGTACGTCGTGACCGGGACGTCGCCTCGAACGCGCTCGACGAGCCGACGACCCGCGGCATCGTCGACGTTGATCACCGTGGCGTCGGTGAGATCGGGCGTGAACAGACGCGCCTTCGCCTCGAAGTACGCATCCATCGTGCCGTGGAAGTCCAGGTGGTCCTGCGTCAGGTTCGTGAAGACGGCGGCCGCGAAGCGGACGCCGCCGACGCGGTGCTGCTCGAGCCCGTGGGAAGACACCTCCATCGCGACCGCGTCGACCCCGCGATCCGCCATCTCGCGGAACAGGTGATGCAGGTCGGGCGCTTCGGGGGTCGTGCGCGGGAACGGCGTCGTTCGCCCGTCGATGCGGATCCCGGTCGTCCCGACCACGCCCGCCGTGTGTCCCGTCGATGCGAACAGCGCCTCGAGCAGGTAGGTCGTCGTCGTCTTGCCGTTCGTGCCGGTGACGCCCGCGACCGTCATCGCGCCTGCGGGGTGCCCATAGAAGGACGCCGCGACCGGGCCCATCGCCTCGCGTACCGAGCGGACGATCGCCTGCGGAACATCGAGCGTCAGCGGGCGATCGACCACCAACGCCGCGGCCCCGTGCGCGAGGGCGTCGGGCGCGAGGTCGTGGCCGTCCCGGCGGGTACCGGGGACGCAGAAGAAGAGTGAGCCGTGCTCGACGTCCTGCGTCCGGTAGGCGAGGCCGGAGACGGCGACATCGCGTCCTCGGATCTCCGCCCGGGGGACGTCCTCGAGCAGCGCTCGCAGCGAGCGGGCGGGGAGGCGGGGGGCCACGGAACCTGAGCGTACCGGCTGGTCGGCGCGGCCCGGAGCGACCATCGTCATGGGACCGGGAGGACGTGGGGCGGCAACGGCACCCGCTCGGCGGGCTGGAGGTGCAGGCGCGCGATCGCGGCCCGGGCGACGTCACGGAACAGCGGCGCGGCGACGAGCCCGCCGTAGTCCTCCGCCGGTCGGTCGAGGATCGCGGCGACGACGATCTCGGGGTCCCCGGCCGGCAGGTAGCCGATGAACGACGCGATGTACTCCCCCGGCAGGTAGCCCGGCCCGTCCGCGCGCGGGATCCTCGCCGTCCCGGTCTTGCCGGCCACCTGGAAGCCGTGGATCCGAGCCCGCGAGCCGGTGCCGTGCTCGACGGCGTAGGCCAGCATCTGCGTGACGAGTTGTGCCGTCTCGGCGGATACGACCCGGCGAGGCTCGGACGCGGGGATCTCGTCCCGATCGCCCTCGCCGTCGATCGTGGCCGTGACCAGGCGAGGTTCGACCCATCGACCGTCGTTCGCGATCGTCGCGAACACCGACGCCAGCTGGATCGGCGTCGACGAGATGCCCTGGCCGTACGCGATCGTCGCGAGGCCGGCCTCCCCCCATCCACCCAGCGGGAGCATCAGCCCCTCGGCCTCACCCGGGAACCCGACGCCCGTCGTCTGACCGAGCCCGAACCGCGCGAGGTAGGCCGCGAGCTCGGGCGCACCGAGCCGTTGGGCGATCATCGCCATCCCGATGTTGCTCGACTCCGACATCACGTCGCCGAGCGTCATCCGCATCGTCGGGTGCCGGTGGGAGTCGTGGATCGTGAACTCGTCGACGTCCATCCGCCACGGGACGAGGAGCACGTCGTCCGGAGCGACGACGCCCTCCTGGATGGCGGCGGCCGCGGTGATGACCTTGTTCGTCGATCCCGGCTCGAAGGCATCGGTGATCGCCCGCGCCCGGAGAGCGGAGGCGGGCGCTTCCTCGAACGCGTTCGGGTCGAACCACGGGTACGACGCCATCGCGAGGATCTCACCGGTCCGGGGGTCGAGGACGATCACCGTGCCGCCCCGGGCGCGCTGCGCCTCGACGGCTCGCTCGAGGGCTACCTGCGCCTGGTACTGGAGGTCGCGGTCGAGGGTCGTGACGATCGACGCGCCGGCGACGGGCTCGCGCTCCAGGGCGATGCCGCCGGAGATCGGCTTGCCGAGCGGATCGATCTCGACCGTGCGCTCGCCGGCGGTGCCCGCGAGGAGGATCTCGTACCGGTGCTCGAGACCGGAGAGGCCCTCGCCGTCGACGCCGACGAACCCGAGCAGCTGCCCGGCGAGCGGGCCCGCAGGGTACAACCGCCGATTGGACGGGAGGAGGCCGACCCCCGGGAGCTCGAGATCCTCGATCCGCGAGGCGGCGTCCAGCCCGATCTGCCGCGCGAGGTACACGAAGCTCGTGTCCTCGATCGCCAGGAGGTCGAGGAGGTCGGTCGCGTCGACCCCGAGCAGCGGCGCGAGCCGCGTCGCGGTCGCCCACGGCTCGGTGACGTAGCGCGGGTCGGCGTAGACGTCTCGCGCGGGCAGCGTCATCGCGAGCGCCTCGCCCGAGCGATCGAGGATCTGACCGCGTTGCGCCGGCAGCTCGATCGTCCGCAGGCGCTGGTCGCGCGCGCGGCCTTGGAGCGCCTCGGCCTGGCTCACCTGGAGGACGGCGAGCCGGACGAAGATCGCACCGAGCGCGAGGCACATCGTGCACAGCAGAGCGACGAGCCGGCCGATCGGAGGTCGCTTCATCGTCTAGCTCTCGGCCTCGACGCCTTCACCGGTGGTGCCCGCCCCGGTCGGATCCGACGAGCCCTTCGGCGCGCGGAGGATCCGGATGCTGTCGGGGAGACGCATGCCGTGCCGGGTGGCCCATGTGGCGATCCGACCGGGGGCGGACAGGGTGGCCTGCGATCGCGCGAGATCCAGATGCACCGTCGAGAGCGTCTGGATCCGTCGCTGCGTCTCGTCGATGCGGAACGACTGCTGCGCGAGCAGGACGTGCAGGATCACGATCGCGAACATCATCGAACCGACGATCGCGCTCGCGAGGATCGCGAAGCCGAGGTGGTGCCGTCGTGGACGTGTCCCCGCCGACCTCCTCGTCGGCGCGACCGGCCGGCGAGCAGGGAAGGCCGGCCTCGCAGGCGCCGGACGTCGATGGGCCGGCGCGTGGGCACGCCGCGGCACCGCCTGTCTCTCGATCCGGCGGGCGGGGGCGCTCACGCGGCCCTCCGTTCCGCGGCGCGGAGCTTGGCAGCGCGCGCCCGCGGGTTCCGCGACCGCTCGGCGATCGACGGCGTCCGCGGCTTCTTCGTGAGGATCTCGAGGTCCTCACGCTCGAGGAGGAACCGCTTCGCGATCCGATCCTCGAGCGAGTGGTACGAGATCACGACGACGCGGCCACCGGGAGCGAGGAGGTCCACCGCCCGAGGCAGAGAGACGGCGAGCTCCTCGAGCTCCCGGTTGACCGCGATGCGGAGCGCCTGGAAGGTGCGGCGCGCGGGGTGGGGGCCTCCCCGTCGCGCCCCCAAGGCGCTCGCGACGATGCGGGCGAGCTGATCGGTGGTCGCGATCGGCTCGCGGGACCGGGCGCGCACGATCGCCGCGGCGACGCGCCGGGACCGGCGCTCCTCGCCGTACCGGAACAGGACGTCGGCGAGCTCCTCCTCGGCGGTGCCGTTGACCAGATCGACCGCGCTCGTCGCCTCGCTCGGATCCATCCGCATGTCGAGGGGACCGTCCGCGCGGTAGGAGAATCCCCGCTCGGGACGGTCGAGCTGCATCGAGCTCACCCCCAGGTCGTAGAGGACACCGTCGGTCCGGTCGGCCACGGGCACGTCCGAGAAGCGGCCCGAGCGCGCCTCGAACCGATCGCCGAACCGCGCGAGCCGGGCGCTCGCCAGGGCGATCGCGTCGGGGTCGCGGTCGAGCCCGATCACCCGTGCCACCCCCGCCGCGAGCAGCGCCTCGGCGTGGCCGCCCGCCCCGAGCGTGAGGTCGAGCACGAGCGACCGGTCCGCGAGGAGCTCGACGACCTCGCGCACCATGACGGGCTCGTGCGGCTCACGATCCGACGGAAGCGACACGTCATCCGAGGCTCGCGGCGATGAGCCCGAGACCCAGCACGAAGATCGTCGAGGCCGCGGTGAACCCGAGAAGCCAGAGGCTCTGTCGAACCTCCACGTTCAGTTCGCGCTCCATCCCTTTCACTCCTTCTCCCGCCTTCGGGTCGCGGGCGCGAGCGTCCCGGCCTGGTACGCCCCTCCGTGTCCGGACTCGTACCGCTCGTGCATCTCGCGATCCCAGATCTCCATGCGGTCGAACACGCCGACCACGACCGCTTCCTTGCGGATGCCGGCCTCGGCGCGGAGCCGCTGCGGCACGAGCAGACGCCCCTGGGCGTCGAGCTCGACGGCCTCGGCCTTTCCGAAGAACATCCGCGAGTACGCGCGCGACTCCGCGTCGGAGAGGGGGAGGTCGCGGACCTCCGCGGCACGGTCCTCCCACTCGGCCCTGGGGAAGCAGAAGAGGCAGCCATCCTGTCCGAGCGTCAGCACCGCGCCGTCCGACAGGGCGTCGCGGAACCGAGCGGGCAGGCTGATCCGCCCCTTCGGGTCGAGCTGATAGCTATGCGTGCCGAGGAGCTCGGCCACGCGTCCTCCCCTTCTCCTCCACTGCGCTCCACTTTTATTCCACCCTTACTCCACCGAGTCAAGGAAGGAGGGCGCGGATGGCACGAAGGGACCACGCGGCCTCGCGGCGATCCGCCGCGTCAGATCAGCGAGACGTCCGGAGGAACGGCTCCCATTCGGGTTCGAGCCGCCCGAGCGACAGACGGAAGCCGTCCGAGGGCGCCTTCGGCGCCCGCGCGAGGCGGAGACCGGCGTCCTGGAACGACCGGTTCTCCTTCCGGGAATTGCAGCGGCGGCACGCGGCGACGACGTTGTCCCACGTGTGCGTGCCGCCGCGCGACTTCGGGATCACGTGATCGAGGTTCTCCGCCGCCGAACCGCAGTACTGGCAACGCCAATCGTCGCGAGCGAAGACGGCTCTCCGCGTGAGCGGCGCCGTGGCTCGATACGGCACGCGGACGAAGTGGCGCAGCCGCAGGACCGACGGAGCGTCCATCTCGATCCGCTCGGCGCGGAACCGTTGACCGTTCGAGACGACGACCTCGGCCTTCTCCTTCAGCACGAGGACGACCGCCCTCCGCGCAGAGACGACTGCGAGAGGCTGGTGCGACGCGTTGAGCACCAGAGCTCTTCCCATCGAGGTCCGGCGAGTATACGCACGGCCCTCTCGGGCTTCGGGTGCTTGAACCGGGCGAATCACGATGATGTGATTCGCGCCGGCGGCGGTTCGTCGTATCGGTCGGACGCCTGGAGTTGCGAACAGGGGCCGCGCGGGGCGTCGGGCGACTGGCACAACGGACCGCCGCTGCTCTCTCTTGGAACGGTGACGCTGGCGCTTCCCCGTCAGTGGCGCCTTATCGCCGCTTCGCGGCTACTCGAAGCGCAGATCCTCTCCGCGACGAGCGGGGCCGCGTGGCGGCGCCGCTGTCGCTTCCCCGCCATCGCTTGCGAGCGATCCAACTGGCTCGCGAACGGTGGAACCATCCTGACGCCGACGGTGGTCGAAGGGCAGGAAGGCGGAATCGGTCTGATTTTCGCTTCCGTACACCTCGGTAAGATGTCGCCCCGCCGACCCGGAGGTTCCGTTGGAGGCCCGACAGACGCCCGCTCACGACTGGCAGCGCTTCGCGTCCCAGTTCCGCGAGATCGAGGAGAACGTCGAGCGGGTCGTCCAGGGGAAGCGCCGCGAGATCCGGCTCGCGCTCGCCGCCCTGATCGCAGAGGGACACGTCCTGATCGAGGACGTCCCCGGCGTCGGCAAGACGATGCTCGCGAAGGCCATCGCGCGGTCGATCGACTGCTCCTTCCGGCGGATCCAGTTCACGCCCGACCTGCTGCCGACCGACATCAGCGGCGTCAACGTCTTCAACCAGGAGCGTGGCGACTTCGAGTTCCGCCCGGGTGCGATCTTCGCCAACATCGTCCTCGGTGACGAGATCAACCGCGCGAGCCCCAAGACCCAGTCCGCGCTCCTCGAGGCGATGGAGGAAGGGCAGGTCACGATCGACACCGAGACGCACGAGCTCGGTGCGCCGTTCATGGTCATCGCGACCCAGAACCCGATCGAGCACGAGGGCACGTACCCCCTGCCCGAGGCGCAGCTCGACCGGTTCATGATGCGGATCGGCCTCGGCTACCCGAGCGCCGAGGTCGAGGCCGAGATCCTCGCGACCCACGGCATCCACTCGACGCTCGGCGACATCTCCCCGGTGGCCGATGCGATCGGCGTCCGGGCGATGATCGAGGAGGCCCGCGAGGTCCACGTCTCGCCCTCCGTCCGGCGCTACATCGTCGATCTCGTCGAGGCGACGCGCCGGCACCCGGACATCTACCTCGGCGCGAGCCCGCGCGCCTCGATCATGCTGCTCCGTTCGGCTCGCGCGATCGCGGCATCCGAAGAGCGCGACTACGTGATCCCCGACGACGTCAAGGCGCTCGTCCCGCCGGTCCTTTCCCACCGCGTGATCGTCACCGCCGACGCCGTGATGGGCGGTCGGACCTCGCAGGCCGTCCTCGACGAGCTCGTCGCCGACGTCGCCGTCCCGGTCGCCGACAGCGCCTGACATGCCCTCGGGCCGCGGCGTCCTCGTGTTCGCGGCGGCGATCGCCCTGTGGCTCGTCGCGCGGGTCGCCGGCTCCCCCACGCTCCACATGGTTTCGGTGGGTCTACTCGTCCTGCCCTTCGGCGCGTCGCTGTTCGCGCGATGGACACGTCAGCGCCTCCGGATCCGCCGTCGGCTCTCGGACACGCGAATCCAGCCCGGCCAGCGCGTCCACGTCGAGCTCGAGATCGAGAACCAGACGCCGGCGCAGACGTCGTTCCTGCTCGTCGAGGACCGTCTGCCGGCCTCGCTCGGCCGGTCGGCGCGCCTCGTGGTCTCCTCGATCCCCGGACGCGACCGACAGCGGGTCCGCTACTCGCTGACGCCCCGCCAGCGCGGTCGGTACACGCTCGGTCCCCTCAGCGTCGATCTGTCCGACCCCTTCGCTCTCACGAAGCTCCGCGTCGAGTTCGACGAGCGCGAGGACCTCGTCGTCGCTCCGGAGGTCGAGCAGCTCGCGGGCGGTCCGGATTCGCCGTTCGGGCTCGCCAGCGGGCTCGCGCTCGCGAAGCACCTGTTCCGCACGGGCGACGAGTTCTACACGATGCGCGCGTACAACGAGGGCGACGACCTGCGCCGGATCCATTGGCCGAGCGTGGCTCGGAGCGGTGAGCTGATGATCCGCCAGGACGAATCGACCCGGCGCTCGACCGCCGTGCTGTTCGTCGACACGCGCGACTCGGCCGTGGGCCAGACGCACTCGCCGTGCTTCGAGAAGGTCGTCTCGTGCGCGGCGTCCGTCGGCGTCCTCCTGATGCGGTACGGGTTCTCGCTCAAGCTCGTGACGACGCAGCTCCCGGCGCAACGCGTAGGCGAGGAGCAGCTGCTCGAGGCGCTCGCCGGGATCTCGCACCACTCCACGCGAGCGCTCACGACCGGCCTGACGCGCCTGCGCGTCGTGTCGGCGTCGGACACGACGCTCGTCGTCGTGACGGCACCGCCGCAGCCGTCGGAGCTCGCCTCGTTGATCAGGACAGGATCGACGTTCGGGACCAAGGTCGCGGTGCTCGTCCATCCGACCGACCCCGGAACGCTGCCGCCCGATCGTCGCGGCCAGCTCGAAGGGCGCGCCTCGCAGGCGCAGCTGTCGCTCTCCCGTTCCGGGTGGGAC
>DASPIF010000044.1:0-3452 GCA_035629255.1 Actinomycetota bacterium
TCTCCTCGACGAGATCCTCGAGCCCCGGCGAGAACTCACCGAGCGCCTTGAGCGCGCGACGCGCGTACTCCTCACGACCGCCGTCGTCCCACGACCCCTCGGCGAGCTCGTACGGGCCGTACTGGCTGAACCCGAGCATCAGGTGCTTGCCCTTCGGCGCGAGCCCCGCGGGCTCGTGCGCCGTGGGGAAGACCGCCTCGAGGTACGGGTGCTCGGACATCCGCCCGAACTTCGCGTCGTCCCATGCGCGCTCGAGGTACTCGACCGACGGCGACGTCGCCACAAGTCCCTTGTGGACGTCGCCGTCGGCGACGTCCCACGACGGGAAGGACGGCAACTCGGACAGCGCGATGTTGAGCTTCACGCTGCCGCTCCGCGTCCGGAACCGCTTGACGTCGCGCACGACGTCCCCGGGCAGACGCTCCTCGCCGACGAGCGACAGGTACGTCGTGATCGGGTGCGCACACGACACGACGCGCTGCGCGCGGATGAGCGCCCCGTCGGTCAGCGCGACGCCGACGGCACGGCCGCTCGCGTTGATCGCCACGCGCTCGACCTCGGCGTCGGTGCGGATCTCGGCGCCGGCCGCCTCCGCCGCGCGAGCCATCGCGGCGGACGCGCCGCCCATGCCGCCCTTCACCCATCCCCACGCGCCGGCGTGCCCGTCGATCTCGCCGATCCAGTGATGCATCAGGACGTACGCCGACCCCGGCGTCATCGGGCCGCACCATGCGCCGATGATCGCCTGGGTCGCGAGCGCCCCCTTCACCCGCGGGTCCTCGAACCACTCGTCGAGGAAGTCGGCGGCGCTCATCGTGAACAGTCGGACCATCTCGTGGATGTCGCGTCCGCTCCACTTGCGGAAGCGGCCGGCCGTCGCGGCCCATCTCGGCAGGTCACGCAGGTTCATGTTCGGCGGCACGACGAACATCAGGTCCTTGAGCAGGCGCGCCACATGATCGAAGTACCGATCGAACTCGAGGTACGCGCCGGCGTCGTTCTCGCTGAAGCGCGCGATCGCCGCGGCGTCGCGCGTCGCGTCACCCCAGAGCGTCAGCGCCGTGCCGTCACCGAACGGCACGAAGTAGTCGGGCGAGATGATGGAGACCTCGTAGCCGTGACGCTTCAGGTCGAGCTCGCGCACGACCTGCGGCGGCATCAACGAGACGACGTACGACGCGCTCGAGACGCGGTAGCCCGGCCACGGCTCCTCCGTCGCGGCCGCGCCGCCGAGCACGCCGCGCTTCTCGAGGACCACGACATCCAGCCCGGCTTTGGCAAGGTACGCTGCGCACGCGAGGCCGTTGTGGCCTCCGCCGACGATGATGACGTCGCGTTCGAACGCGCCCACGAGGTCGGGCAGGCTACTCGTGGCTCGGACGCCACCGCAACCATGGAGGGGACGGCTCTGGCACGCGTGTCGAACGGTCGCCGGGTTGCGGCCACGCGGACCATCGGCACGCCCTCCGGCCGATGAACCTGCCGAAGGTCGATCTCGACCCGCTCCGGCGGCGAGCGCTCGTCAACGGCACGATCGCGTCCGTCGTCACGCTGATCCTCGGCCTCACCCTTCAGGCGTTGTTCGGCGGCGACGGGGACGGCGTCGGTACGGATGGGCGTGCCACGACATCGTCGAGCCCGACCCCCACCACGCCGACCTGCGTCCCCACCTGGGAGGTCGTACAGAGCGCCGACCCGGACGAGATCCCGCACACCCTGACCGGGGTCACCGCCCTGTCGGCGGCCGAGGCGTGGGCCGTCGGATCCTCCGGCGATGCGCTCTCGCCCGACGCGGTGCTGCTCGAACGGTGGGACGGGAACGCGTGGACGGCGGAGCAGGGACCGAGCCCCGGGAGCGAGACGAACGGGCTCTCGTCGGTGGACGCCTCCGAGCCGAACGACGTCTGGGCGGTCGGCACGACGTCGGATGGGTTCGGCGACCGGCCGTTGGTCCTCCACTACGACGGGACCACGTGGTTGGAGGTCCCGCCCCCGCCCGACGTGACGGGGGTCCTGAGCGGCGTCGAGGCGATCGCGCCGAACGACGTGTGGGTCGTCGGGACGACCGGCGACGTGGCGACGGCGCAGAACCGCGCCCTCGTCCTGCATTGGGATGGCGAGCTGTGGGCCAACGTCGACCTCGGGCGCGCCGCCGGGACCGGCGCGAGCCTGCTGAACGACGTGGCGGCCGTCGATCGTGACGAGATCTGGGCCGTCGGAGAGCTCCGCGGCCGGCCCTTGATCATCCGCTCCGACGGACGCAGGTGGGAGAGGCTGGAGACCGAGGTCCGGGGAGTGACGAACGCGGTCGAACCCGTCGCCCGCGACGCGGTCTGGGCGGTGGGGGTCCCGATCCACCGTTACGACGGGGAGGCGTGGGATCTCAGCGCCAACGTACGACGGGACGGCCTGCTGTTCGGCGTGGCCGCGGTCTCCCCCACGGACGTGTGGGCCGTCGGGATGCGCCCGGGCAGGGGCACGATCACGCGCGCGCTCGTGCTCCGCTACGACGGCGAGCGATGGGAGCCGGTCAGCGGGTCGACGATCTCCGGTTCCGAGGCGCTCCTCGGGATCGACGCGCTTCCCGACGGGACGGTGCTCGCCGTCGGCTACCGCGATGTCCGAGAGACACGGCGCACGCTCGCGATCCGCGGCGACACCTGCGTGTCCGACGGCTGATGGACCTCCGCCTGACCGAGGACGATCGCGGGCTCCAGGACCGCGCGCGATCCTTCGCCGAGACGGTCCTGATGCCGCTCGAGCTGGAGTGCGAGGAGCACGACGGGCTCACGACCGAGAGCGCGGCGCGCGCGAAGGCCGCGGTGCTCGAGTGGGGCTTCCACGGGATCAACCACGCGCGCGAGGACGGCGGAGCGGGGCTCGACCTCTTCCAGCAGATCCTCGTCGAGGAGCAGTGGGGCAAGGTGACCGGGGCGCTGTGGGACATCCCGTGGCGGCCATCGATCCCGCTGGCGAGCGCGACCGAGGAGCAGAAGCAGCGGTACCTGCGCCCGGCGCTGCGCGGTGAACGGCGCGACGCGTACGCGATCACCGAGGAGCACGCGGGCTCGGACCCGACGATGGTGGAGACGACGGCTCGGCGCGACGGCGACACGTGGATCCTGAACGGCGAGAAATGGCACGTGACCGCGGGCGACGTCGCCGACTTCTTCCTCGTGCACGCGCACGTCGACGGCGATCCCGCGAAGGCCACGATCTTCCTCGTCGACAAGGACGCCCCCGGCGTCGAGCTGGTCCGGACGCCGAAGTACATGCACACGTTCGTGTTCGAGCACCCGATCTTCGCGTTCCGCGACGTCCGCGTCGGCGACGACGCGATCCTCGGTACCGTCGGCGACGGCTTCGAGCTCACGAAGGAGTGGTTCGTCGAGGAACGGATCATGATCGGAGCGCGGACGGTCGGCGCCGCGACTCGTGCCCTCGACCTGTCG
>DASPIF010000045.1:0-3822 GCA_035629255.1 Actinomycetota bacterium
TTCGTGAACAGCGTCGGGCGGAACCAGAACCCGCGTTCGGGCAGCGCGCACTCGGGCTGGTAGAGGTCGGCGCCCTCCTCGACGCCCACCGCCACGAGCTCCTCGATCTTGCGGAGCTGGGCCTTCGAGTTGATCGCGCCGATGTCGGTGTTCTTGTCGAGCGGGTTCCCGACCCGCAGGGTCTCCAGCCGCACCTTGAGCTTCTCGAGCAGCGGCTCGAACACCGGCTCCTGGACGAGCAGCCGCTAGCCCGCGCAGCACACGTGCCCCTGGTTGAAGAAGATCCCGTTCACGACGCCCTCGACGGCCTGGTCGAGCGGCGCGTCCTCGAAGACGATGTTCGCGGCCTTGCCGCCGAGCTCGAGCGTCAGCCGCTTGCCGGTTCCGGCCGTCGAGCGCTTGATGATCTTGCCGACCTCGGTCGAGCCCGTGAAGGCGATCTTGTCGACGTCGTCGTGCTCGACGAGCGCCGAGCCGGTGCCGCCCGCCCCGGTGACGATGTTCACGACGCCGGGCGGCAGCTCCGCCTCCTGGATCACCTCGGCGAGCAACAGCGCTGTGAGCGGCGTCGTCTCGGCGGGCTTGAGGACGACCGCGTTCCCCGTCGCGAGCGCCGGCGCGATCTTCCACGCCGCCATCAGCAGCGGGAAGTTCCACGGGATGATCTGACCCGCGACGCCGAGCGGTCGCGGCCGACGGTTCGGGAACGCGTACTCGAGCTTGTCGGCCCACCCCGCGTAGTAGAAGAAGTGCGCGGCGGCGAGCGGCAGGTCGACGTCGCGCGACTCCTTGATCGGCTTGCCGCCGTTCATCGTCTCGAGCACCGCGAACTCGCGGGCGCGCTCCTGCAGCTGGCGCGCGATCCGGTAGAGGTACTTCGCGCGCTCCGACGGCGCCAGGTCGCGCCAGGTCCCTTCGTACGCGGTGCGGGCGGCCGTCACGGCGAGGTCCACGTCTTCGGCGTTGCCCTCCGCGATCTCGGCGAGCGGCTCCTCGGTTGCGGGGTCGATCGTCGTGAAGTACGAGCCGCTCTTCGGGTCGACGAACTCGCCCCCGATGAACAGGCGGTAGCGGTCCTCGAGCCGGACGATGTCGGTCGATTCGGGCGCGTCGGCGTACTCCCAGACCGGCGCCCCCTGTTCGAGGGCGCTCGTGGCGCTGCGTTCGATGTCGCTCATCGGTGCCTCGTCAATCGATCGTGAAGTAGTCGAGCCCCTGGTACCGGCCGGACCGTTCCTTGTTGATCTGCATCAGCACGTCGTTCAGGAGCGTCGACGCGCCGATGCGGAACAGGTCCGGGGTCATCCACTCGGGCCCCAGCGTCTCGTAGAGCACGGTCAGGTACTGGATCGCGTTCTTGCTCTGGCGGATGCCGCCGGCGACCTTGATCCCGATGCGGTGCCCGGTCTCGTGGAAGAAGTCCCTCGCCGCCTCCATCATGCAGAGCGCCGTCGTCAGCTCCGCCCCCGTCGCGATCTTGCCCGTCGACGTCTTGATGAAGTCCGCCCCCGCGGCCATCGCGAGCACGCTCGCCTGCCGCACGCGATCGAACGACCCGAGCTCCCCCGTCTCCAGGATCACCTTGAGGTGGGTCGACCCGGCGGCCTCGCGGGCCGCGACCAGCTCCTCGAAACACTCGGCGTAGCGGCCACCGAGGAACAGCGAGCGGTTCAGGACGATGTCGATCTCGTCGGCACCCATGTCCCCGACGTCGCGGATCTCCTGCAGCCGAGCGTCGAGGGGACCGAGCCCGCTCGGGAACCCACCGGCGACGCTGGCGACGTGCACGCCGGTTCCTCGGAGGTGCTCGACGGCGACCGGGACCAGCTGCGGGTACAGACACACCGCGGCGACGGGCGGGATCTCCGCGTCGAACGGATCCGGCCGGACGGCCTTCGCGCACATCGCGACGATCTTCCCGGTCGTGTCGGTCCCTTCGAGCGTCGTGAGGTCCATGCACCGGATCGCGAGATCCAACGCCCACAGCTTCGAGTCGCGCTTGATCGAGCGCTTCGCGAGGGAGGCGGCCCGCTCGCTCAGGCCGACCGCGTCGACGGCGGTCACCCGGGCGACGAGGCGCGGGGCGTCCTTCGGGGTGTAGCGGGCGAGGTTCGCTCCGTGCCGTTCGACGTCCATCGCGTGCGCCATCGGCATCGATGGTAGCCCAACGGCTCCCTTGGCTATCCTTCGCGGGCCGTCGACCAGAGGGATCTCGAGATGTCGATCCGCAAGCTCATCCCGCTCCTCGCATCGCTCGCGTTCGTGCTCGCCGCGTGCGGGGGTGGCGGCGGCGACGCGACGGGCGGGGCCGACGACGGCTGCGTCGACCTCACCGGCTCCGAGACCTTCACCGTGACGATGCGCGACTCGGTGTTCGAGCCGTCGTGCTTCACGGCGAGCGCGTCGCAGGGGATCACCCTGGTCAACGAGGACGGCCTTCCTCACACGTTCACGCTCGAGGACACGGAGATCGACGTCGAGATCGCGGCCGACGAGACGTTCGACGGCGAGGCCGTGAGCGGCGTCGTCGAGCCGGGTACCTACGATCTCGTCTGCCGGATCCACCCGCAGATGACGGGTGAGGTCACGATCGTCGCCTGACGCCTCGTCCCGAACCGGGGCGCTAGAACCCGAGCCGCTGGAGCGCCTTCGGGTCGCGCTGCCATTCCTTCAGCACCTTGACGCGCAGGTCGAGGAACACCTTCGTCCCGAGGACGAGCTCCATCTCCTCGCGCGCCCGCGAGCCGATCGCCTTCAGGGTCTCGCCGCCCTTGCCGATCACGATGCCCTTCTGCGAGTCGCGCTCGACGATCAGGTTCGCGTGGACGCGCGTGAGCGTGTCCTCGCGCTCCAACTCCTCGACGACGACGGCGATCGAGTGCGGCACCTCCTGCCTCGTCACCGCGAGGGCTTTCTCGCGCACGATCTCCGAGAGCCGGACCTCGAGCGGCTGATCGGAGATCTCGTCGTCGGGGAAGTACTTCGGACCCTCGGGCAGCCGCTCGACGAGCAGGTCGCGGAGCAGGCCGACGCCGCGCCCGGTCTTCGCCGAGATCGGCACGATCTCCTCGAGGTCACCGAGGTCCGCAGCGGCCTGGAGCTGCGGGATCTCCTCGCGGTTGCGCAGGGCATCGACCTTGTTGACCGCGCAGATCGCCCGCGCGCCCGTGGCGCGGATCTGCTGCTCGAACACGAACGCGTCGCCACGGCCGACCCCCGCGGCCGCGTCCACGACGAGAACGACCACGTCGACCGCCTTCGTCGCCTCGCCGACGAGCTCGTTCAGCCGCGTCCCGAGCAACGTCCGCGGCTTGTGGAACCCGGGGGTGTCGGTGAACACGATCTGGGAGCTCTCGGTCGTCAACACGGCGCGGACGTCCCGACGCGTCGTCTGGGGCTTGTCGGAGACGATCGCGACCTTGCGGCCGACGAGCGCGTTCACGAGCGTCGACTTCCCGACGTTGGGGCGACCGACGAGCCCGACGAACCCGCTCCGGAAGCTCACCCCGGCAGGTTCGCGGGACCGAAGGCGTCCTGGAGCAGCCACGAGAGCACCCAGGAGCGCTGCGTGCCGCCGGCGCCCTCGCAGATCACCAGCATCTCGGGCCCGAACTCGTTCAACGCCTGCCGGCACATCCCGCACGGCGTCGTCGGCTCGTCGGCGTCGGCGACGACGGCGACCGCGTCGATCTCCGTGTGTCCGGCCGTGACCGCCTGAACCATCGCCGAGCGCTCGGCGCACGTGCTGACCGGGTACGACGCGTTCTCGACGTTCACCCCGGTGAAGATCTCGCCGTCCGCGAGGACGGCCGCTCCGACGTG
>DASPIF010000046.1:0-5053 GCA_035629255.1 Actinomycetota bacterium
GCTACGGCCTGTCCGTCGAGGCGGAGCTGCGTCAGGCGCGGCTCGCGCGGCGGTTGGCCGACGAGGCACCGCAGACGTGCTCGGTGACGCTGCTCGCCGCGCACGCGGTACCGCACGGGCTGGGTCGCGAGGCGTGGGTCCGGCTCGTCTGTGACGAGGTGATCCCGGCGGCTGCGGCCGAGGATCTCGTCGACGCCGTGGACGTCTACGTGGAGGACATCGCGTTCACGGTCGACGACCTCCAGGCGATCGCCGAGGCGGCCGCCGGCGCGGCGCTCCCGCTGCGTTGCCACGCGGACCAGCTCGGGCCCTCCGCGGCGGCAGAGGCGGCGGTGGCGCTCGGGGCGCGGAGCGCGGACCACCTGAACCACGTGTCCGCCGAGGGGATCGGCGCGCTCGCCGGCACCGCGGCGACGACGGCGGTCCTCCTCCCGACCTCGACGTTCATCCTCCGGACGACGCCGCCGGACGCGCGCGGGCTCCTCGACGCCGGTGCGCGCGTCGCGATCGCGAGCGACCTCAACCCCGGGACCTCGCCGGTCGCCTCGATGCCCGAGGTGATCGCGATGGCGTGTTCGCTGTACGGCTTCACGCCGCTCGAGGCGCTTGCCGCGGCGACGTTCGCGCCCGCGCGCATCCTCGGGTTCGAGGGAAGCCGCGGTACGCTCACGCCCGGTCGCGCCGCGGACCTCGTCGTCCTCGACGGCGATGCGTTCCGCCAGGTGCCGTACCGACCGGGACACGCCCCGGTCCTGCACTCGTTCGTCGCTGGAAGGAGGGTCGGAGGCCGGTGAGGAAGCTGCCCGCGTTCTTGATCGTGGTGGCCGTCGCGCTCGCGCTGCCCCACGTCGCGCTCGCGCAGACGACCGCGGTGACGCTCGAGGCGTCGCCGAGGATCGTCACGATCGGAGAGCAGGTCACGCTCTCGGGTACCACGACGCCGGCGACCGCCGGCCAGACCGTCGAGATCGTCGACGGCGCCGGCGCCGTCGTGGCGACGACGGCCACCGACGCGTCGGGCTCGTTCACGGCCGCGGTCGAGCCACCCGGGACGCGCACGTACCGCGCCGTGATCGACGGGACATCGAGCCCCGAGGTCACGGTCCGGGTCCGCGCGACGATCGACGCGAGGATGTCGACCGCCCGGCTGTTCGACACCGTCACCGTGCGCGGGGTCGTCCGGCCCGCGCGGCCGGGGCGGCGCGTCGACGTGGCACTGTTCACCGGCGGGCGCGCCGTGGCGTCCCGTCGCGTCGAGATGAACGCGAACGGCAGATACGCCGCGACCTTCCGGATCATGGAGCCGGGCACGTACCGTGCGCGCGCGATCTTCAGCGGCCTCGACCTGGTCCGCGCCCGCGCCGTCACCGACGCCTCGTCCACGCCGCTGCCGTCGCTGTCGAGCGGATCCCGCGGCGTCTTCGTCGAGCTGCTCGAGGAGCGCCTCGTCGAGCTCGACTACCGGCTCGTCGACGAACGCGACGGGCGGTTCGACTTCCGGACGGGGGACGCGGTGATCGCCTTCCACAAGGTGAACCGGATGGCCCGGACCGGCAGCGTCGACGTCGCGACGTGGCGCGCGCTCGCGGACCCGGTCGTGTTCCGGCCCGAGCACGACTGGCGCGGCCTGCACCTCGAGGTCGACCAGACGCGCCAGGTGGCGGTGGTCGTCGAGGACGGCGACGTGACCGCGATCTTCCACGTGTCGACCGGTAAGGCGAGCACGCCGACGAGGGACGGGCTGTTCCGCGTGAACCGCAAGCTCGCGGGCTACAGCCCGAACCGCCTCTACTACCCGAGCTACTTCGACGGGAACCGAGCGTTCCACGGCTGGCCCGAGGTCCCGACGTACGCCGCCAGTCACGGCTGCGTCCGACTTCCGTACTGGAACGCGCTCTGGGTGTTCGGCCTCGCCGACTACGGCACGCGCGTCGCCGTCTATCACTGAGGGCTCGAGGCGTCGATCGAGCACGCCGGTGGCGCCGGCACGTCCCCTCGGTCGAGCTCGATCGTGAGGTCGACGCGGCCGACCACCGCCTCGACCGGGATCGTCCCCAGCCCGTACCGCGAGTCGTTCGAGTTCTCGAGGTTGTCGCCGACGACGAACAGGTGACGCGGCTCGACGATCCACGGACCGAGATCCCCCTCGATCCGATCGTGCAGGCCGTCGACCGGATCGCCGTTCACGACGATCGCGCCGTCGATCTGCTCGACCGTGTCGCCGCCCAACCCGACCACGCGCGCGAAGAAGACGCCGCCGCAGTCGCCCGAGCCGTGCCGGACGAACGCGACGACGTCGCCACGAGCGGGCGCCGTCTGCCGGTACGCCTCGACGTCGACCGCTGCCACATCGCCAGGCTCCAGCGTCGGTCGCATGTTGACGCTCGCGATCGACACGCCGATGACGTCTCGGCCATCCACCGAGATCACGCTGAAGCCCGCGACGGTCGCACCCGAGCCCTTCGGGATGAACACGCCCATGGCCACCGCCGCGGCGAGCACGAGCGCGGCGAGCGCTCCGATCTGCCGTCGGCGACGCACCCCCTCCCGCACGATCGCGACCGCCGGGATGGCGAGCCGCGCCTCCGGGAGAGCCGACCGCAGCCGGTCCACCACCTCCGTCTCGCTATCCACGTCGCGCCTCCTCCTCGAGGTCCGAGAGAGCCTCGCGCAGTGTCGTCATCGACCGGTGGACGTGCGCCGTCACGGTTCCCGGCGCGATGCCGAGCAGCGACGCCGTCTGCTCGGTGCTGAGGTCGCAGAGGAACCGAAGCACCACGACCTCGCGCTGTCGTCGCGGAAGCGCACGCAGCGCGCGGACGATCACGGGATCGAGCGGCTCCTCCGGCGGTGACGAGGACGCCGCCGGCAACGAGGCCACGATCGTCCGACGACGCCACCGGGACCGCTGGTAGTTGAGGGCCGTCGTCACGACCCATCCCACCGGGTTGGGATGCCATCGCACCGACCGCCAGCGGACGTACGCACGGACGAACGCCTCGGCGGTGGCCTCCGCGGCGTCGCCCGCGGGCATCGCCACGCTGAGGATGCGGTAGACACGGTCGCGCTCGCGTTCGTAGAACCGCTCGAAGGTGCGCTCGTCGGCCTCCACGGTTCGCTAACGCCTCCGCCGCCTGGTGCGCTTACTCCCGCTCGCGATCAGTCCAGGCGTCCGGACGCCTCTTCCGCGGCGACGGCGAGCGATCCGGTTCGGACCAGCTCGGTCGTGGCGCGGATGTCCGCCCCGAGCTCGCGGTCGGCGTCGAGGAACGGGACACGCTCGCGGATCGTGGCGAGCGCGGCGGCCGTCCCCGGCGCGGGCTCGAGCGGCGCGCGGAGGTCGAGCGCCTGCGCGGCGATCATCGCCTCGATCGCGATCACGACCTCCGCGTTCGTGACGACGTCGCGCGCGTGACGGGCGGCCGTCATCCCCATGCTGACGTGGTCCTCCTGACCGGCGGACGAGCCGATCGAGTCGACGGAGGCGGGATGCGCGAGCGTCTTGCACTCGGATACGAGGGAGGCGGCCGTGTACTGCGCGAGCATGAACCCGGAGTTGACGCCGCTCTCGCGGACGAGGAACGCCGGCAGGTCGTTGTTGCGAGCGGGGTCGAGCAGGCGGTACAGCCGACGCTCCGAGATGCTCGCCACGGGGACGATCGCGAGGGTGAGCGCGTCGAGCGCGACCGCGACCGGCTGCCCGTGGAAGTTCCCGCCGGACAGCACCTCGCCCTCTTCGGGGAAGACGATCGGGTTGTCCGAGACGGCGTTCGCCTCGATCTCGAGCACCGACGTCGCGAACGCGAGCACGTCGCGCGTCGCGCCGTGCACCTGCGGTGAGCAGCGCAGCGAGTACGCGTCCTGCACGAGGTGCGGGCTCTCGCGGTGCGACGCGACGATCCCGCTGCCCTCGAGCAGCCGGCGCAGGTTCGCCGTCGACGCGACGACACCGGCGTGCGGGCGCAGCGCGGTCAGGCGCTCATCGAACACGGCCGACGAACCGAGCGCCGCCTCGACGCTCATCGCCGCGGTGACGTCCGCCGTGCGCACGAGGTTGACGACGCGATCGGCGGCGAGCGCCCCGATCGCGAGCATCCCCTGCGTGCCGTTGACGAGTGCGAGCCCCTCCTTGGCCGACAGCGCGAGCGGCTCGAGACCGGCCTCGGCGAGCGCGTCCGTCGCCGCCCGGGCACCGTCGCCGTCCAGGACCTCGCCGAGCCCGAGCAACGGGAGCGCGAGGTTCGCGAGCGGTGCGAGATCCCCGGACGCTCCGAGCGACCCCTGCTCGGGGACGACCGGGATCAGGTCGAGGTTCAGCATCTCGACCATGCGGTCGACCAGCGCCGCACGAACCCCCGAGTGACCCAGCGCGAGGACGTGCGCGCGCAGGAGGAGCATCGCTCGCGCCTCCTCGCGGGAGAGCGGCCGGCCGACCGCGGTCGCGTGCGACCGGACGATCGCCTCCTGGAGGGCGTCGGCGCGCGCGGGCTCGATCCGGACGTTCGCGAGACTGCCGAAGCCCGTCGTCACGCCGTAGACGGTCGCGTTCGACGCGACCGCGGCCTCGATCACCGCACGGGCCGCCGCGACCCTGGCGCGGGCGTCGGCGGCGAGCTCAACCTCGGCGCCGCGCGCGACCGCGACGACGTCCTCGAGCGACAGCGGCTCCCCCACCCGCACGGCCATCGGGCGCAAGGCTACGGCGTGACCGATGCGCACGCATCGACGCGGATCGGATGGCGAGCGCTCGGGTACGGTCGACGCACGATGGGGAGCCCGTGGGACGACCTCGACCCCGAAGGACCCGACGAGCGCGGCGGCGTCGCCGACGAGCGCGGCGTCCCGCCGCTGCCGGAGGAGCCCGTCCCGGAGCCCGAGCTGCCACCAGGCGACCGCCTCCGTCGACCCCGGTCCTCGGTCGCGCCGGTCGGCACGCCCGTCGACCGGCGGCCGGAGCGCGACGAGGTCCTGCGCGCGGCCGACCGGCGTGAGCGAGCGAGGTCAAAGGAGGCCGGTGGGATCCGAGCGTTCGCCCGCGGCGCCGTCCGCCACT
>DASPIF010000047.1:0-2552 GCA_035629255.1 Actinomycetota bacterium
GACGTACAGGGTGTTGCCGTCGGCGTCGGCCACGATCTCGCCGAACGAGGAGTCCGCATACGAGCGGTCCGGCATCACCGAAGCGGCGGCGAGCGCCGCGGACATCGTCGAGACGCAGTCCCAGCGCCTCCAGAACGACCCCGGCGCGTACCGCCGGCTGGTCTCGGCGACCGCGGCACGCGCGCGGGCGGTCAACCCCGGTGTCCGTGTCCTGTCCGGTCTCGGCACGTCGCCGGGGTTCCCGGCAACGCCGGAGATGCTCACCGAGGCGTGGGCGAGCGTCCGCGACGTCGTCGACGGGCACTACCTTTCGCTGTCGAAAGGCCGTTACCCCGAGGTGATGACGGCGTTCCTCGCCATGGTGCTCGACCGCGCGACCTGATCGTGGGTCACGCCGGCGCGTCGGTGATGTGCGTTCCGTCGGGAGCGACGACGTACCAGACCTCGTTCAGGCCTTGACCGTTCGTGTCGCCGGCGGCCTCGTCACCCGAGAAGGAGTAGAGCGGCCAGCCGTCGAGCGTGACCTGCATCGTGCCGTCCTCACGCTCCACCGTGCCGAGCAATGACGCGTCGACGCCGTCCCCGACGGGCGCGCCATCCACCGTCAGCGGTGGCCATGCGGCCTCGCAGTCGTCGTAACAGGTGCTCGCGCCGCCTTCGTCCGGGAGGAAGACGTAGAGCGTGTTGCCGTCGGCGTCGGCCACGATCTCTCCGAACGAGGAGTCCGCGACGGTCACGGTGGCGTCGCCGGTCGCCGTCGCGCCGGTGGAGCCCGTTGCCGTCGCGCCGGTCGCGGCCGTCGGGCCGGTCTCGCTGACGGCGGTCTCGCCGGTGACGTCCCCCGCGGTGGGGTCATCGTCGCCTCCGCACGCCGCGAAGACGAGGGAGAGAGCCGCGAAGATCGCGAGGAAGCGGGCACGTGAGCGCATCGGTGATCCTCCCGTCGGTTGCCGGTCCTAGGGACTACGGATGGGAGGTCTGACGGGTTCACGACGAGCCAGGTTCGGTCGCGGAGACTCCCGATCCGACCGCGTCAGCGAGGTCGATCCCCCGCTTGGGGGCGGCCGCTCGCTCAACGGGCGCTTTGCGTCCCCGATCAGCCCGGAGTACGTTCGCGTGCCTGCGGAAGGGAGGGATCGTGGGCTCGTGGGGTCTGTCGCCGATGCGCGTCGCGATCCGACTCGCCCTGTTCCTCTCGGCGATGGCGCTCGCCGCGTGCAGCGTGGCGACCTGACCCGCCGCCCCTCGCGCAGCGCTTCGTCGCGGAGGCGGATGTTCCCGGAAGCACGATCGGTCCCGAGGGGGGCGTCAGACCGCCGACGGTCTCGACGCGTTCGTCACGACCTTCAGCCAGTTCATGGTCGATGCCGACCGGGACCAGATGACATCGGTCTTCCGGGAGGCCGGTTTCGCGAGGGCGGGGACCGAGGTGCGATTCTACGGAGAGACGCATTCGCCGGACGCGCCACACGTCTTCAGCGGTCTCGTTCTTCGAGCTCGGTTCCGACGACGGTGCGACGAGCGCGCTCGACTGGCTCGTGACGGATTCGGCGAAGCCGTGCCCGCGGAGCTTTGCCACGGTGGTGAGCGAGTTCGACGTCGCCGGCATCCCGGGCGCGAGCGGCGTCCGCCGGCTCACGACGGCCGAGGCGATCGAGGCGATCGACTCCCGGATCAGATCCCGCGCGACAGTTATTGGGTGGCGTTCACCGTCGGTTCATCCGTCTACACGATGGAGTTCGCGGGCCCTCCCGGCTCCGTCTCCGTGCAGCGAGCTCGGGAGATCGCCACCGCCTACCACGACCGGCTCGCCGGGAACTAGGGTCGCTTCGACCTTCCGATCCTCGGTCCGTCGCCGAAGTCCGTGCGAGCGCCGTCCGGAGTCCAAGATGAGGGACCGTCTGACCGGCGGAGACGGCGCGATTCGAACGCGCGAGGGAGCTCACACCCCCTAACCGCTTAGCAGGCGGCTGCTTTCGGCCACTCAGCCACGTCTCCGTCGTCGATGCTACCGAACGACCATCCGGCGGTACCCTCGCCGCCGTGCCGGATGTGGTCGTGATCGGGGGCGGGATCATCGGCGCCGCCACGGCGCTCGAGCTCGCCGTGCGCGGTGCGGCCGTGACGCTCCTCGAGAAGGACGAGCTCGCCGCGGGCGCCTCCGGTCGCAACCTCGGGTACCTCGACACGTCGAAGGATCCGGCCCTGGCGCCACTCGCCCGCCGCAGCCTCGAGCGGTACCTCGAGCTGACCGAGGATCCGCCGTTCCCTGTGTTCCTCGATCGCGAGCCGCTCGGGACACTCGCGGTGACGATCGACGAGGACGAGCGCGACGACCTCCGGCTGTGGGCCGCTTCGGCGCAGGCGGTGGGGGTGACGGTCGAGCGCGTCGACGCGTGCGAGGTCGAACCGGAGATCGCGCCCGACGTTCTCGAGGGGTACCTCCTGCACGAGGGCCACCGCGTCGACCCCACCGCGCTCACCGTGTGCCTCGCGGCGCTCGCGCGAGCGCACGGGGCGCGCATCGACCACCACCGACCCGCACGGCGTCT
>DASPIF010000048.1:0-2348 GCA_035629255.1 Actinomycetota bacterium
CTGCCCCGTCGGCCCCGTGGGGTCGGGACCGCCGCCGTTGCCGTTGTCCTCGAACCGACCGACGTCGAGGAACACGACCGTCCCCTCGTCCACGATCTTGTCGCCGTTGCCGATGGGGCTCTGCGCGACGACGATCCCGTCCAGGTTCTGCCCGTTCACGTCGACGTAGCGCACCTCGGCGACGAGCCCGAGTCGTTCCAGGCGGTCGATCGCCGCCTGCTCGATCAGGCCGATCACCCGCGGGATCGTGATCGGATCACCCTCGCCGTTGCTCACCTCGATGCGGACGGCGCTGCCGAGCACCGCGCTCGTGCCGCCGCCGGGCGCCTGCGTCATGACGGTGCCGGCGGGCTCGATCGAGTCGACCTCCTCGACGACGGGTGTGAAGCTCGCCTCGACGAGGATCGCCTGCGCCTCGCCCTTGAGCAGCCCGACGACGTCGGGGACGCGGCCGCGCGCGGGGACCGGAGGCGCCTCGAAGTCCTCGACGGGCATGCCCTGCACGGCCCGGGACATGAAGTCCTGCCAGATCGGCGCGGCGACGGTCCCGCCGAACACCGACTGCCCGTAATAGGCGTCCATCGGGATCTGCCCTTGCGGGAACCCGACCCACACCGCGGTCGAGATCTGCGGCGTGTACCCGGCGAAGTACACGTTCGTGTAGTCCTGCGCCGTCCCCGTCTTCCCGGCGACGGGCCGCCCGATCGCCGCGGAGGTGCCCGTGCCCGACGTGACGACGCGCTCGAGCATCGCCGTCACCAGATGGGCGATCTCGGGCTTCATCACCTGCTCGCAGTCGCGCGCGTGCTCGTACAGCGGCGTGAACCCGATACCGTCCTCGGGGTCGGGCTGATCGACGTGGGAGACGGCGAACGTCTCGCACCGGAGGCCGTCGTTCGCGAGCGTCGCGTACGCGGCCGCCATGTCGACGGTGGGGACCTCCTCGACGCCGAGCGTGATCGACGGCACCGGGTCGAGCGGGACCGTGATGCCCATCAGGTGCGCGGCGTCGACGATCTCTTCCGCGCCGACGTCCAGCGCGAGCTGCGCGAACACGACGTTGACCGAGTTCTCGGTCGCGGTCCACAGGTCCATGAAGCCGCGGTCACCGCCGCCCTCGGCGTTGTTGACGCATCCGCTCGCGCTGACCCATCCCGGCAGGTTGCAGAGCGGCGACTTCGACGTGTAGACCGATCCCGGCGGGAACTCGTTCAGGAACGCGGCGACGAGCGTGATCGGTTTGAACGCCGACCCCACCTGTCTCGCTCCTCGCCATGCCAGGTCGAGCTGGTCGCGCTCGTAGTTCTTCCCGGAGAGCATCGCCTTGACGGCGCCCGTGCGGGCGTCGACCGAGACGAGCGAGACGTCCGGGGTCCGCTTCTCCGCAGGGATCATCGGGCTGGCGTCGACGGCGTCCTGCGCGTACTCCTGCCACTCCGGGTCGAGCGTCGTGTAGATCTTCAGACCGCCCTGGTACAGCGTGTGCAATCGCTGCTTGTAGGTCGTGCCGAACGCTTCGAACTCGCCGTCGCCGTTCTCCAGGATCAGATTGCGGATGTAGTAGACGAAGAACGGCTCGACGGTCTGCTCGGGGGGTCCGGCGTCCTCGGCGAGTCCGAGCGGACGAGCTTTCGCCTTCGCCGCCTTGGCCTCGGTGATCCATCCCAGCTCGGCCATGCGGCCGATGACCTCGTTGCGTCGCGCGAGCGCGGCGGTCTCGTTCTCCACGGGGTCGTACGTGCCCGGGGCCTGGATCAAGCCCGCGAGCAGCGCGGCCTGCGAGAGATCGAGCTGTCCGGGTGGGGTCCGGAAGTAGGTCTCCGACGCGGTCCCGATCCCGTACGCCCCGTTCCCGAAGTACACGCCGTTGAGGTACAGCTCGAGGATCTGGTCCTTCGTGTAGCGGCGTTCCAGCCGGATGGCGAGCGCCGCCTCCTGGAACTTGCGCGCGAACGTCTTGGAGGGATCCTCGAGGATCGCCTGCTTGACGAGCTGCTGGGTGATCGTCGAGCCACCCTGCTCGATCTCGCCCGAAGCGAGGTTCGTGAACGCGGCGCGCAGCAGACCGTAGAAGTCGAGCGCGCCGTGCTCGTAGAACTGGTCGTCTTCGATCGCGAGGACGGCCTTCTGCGCGATCGGGGCGACGTTGTCGAGGTGCACGATGCGCCGGTTCTCGTCGAAGTACACCTTCGCCAGCTCCGAGCCGTCCGCCGCATAGATGATCGACCGCTCCGGGAACCGCGGGATCGCGATGCGTCCGACGCCGGCCTCGTCGAGCCGGTCGCGGAAGGCGTTGACGCCGGCGCCGGCGCCGGCGAACAGCGGCAGCAGCACCGCCGCGACGAGCA
>DASPIF010000049.1:0-3594 GCA_035629255.1 Actinomycetota bacterium
GTGGTCAACGCGATGCTCGCGGTCGCGGCCAACCCGCCCGAGCCGACGACGCCGGCGTACTACCACGTGTCTTCCGGCGCCCGGAACCCGTTGCAGTTCAAGGGCCTGTACGAGTACGTGCGCGAGTACTTCCAGGCGCACCCGCTGCCCGAGGCCGGGCGCGGCGAGATCAAGGTCCCCGATTGGACGTTCCCGGGCAACCTCAAGACCGAGCGGATGCTGAAGACCGCCGAGCGCGCCGTCGAGCTCGCCGACAAGGTCGTCACGCACCTGCCGAAGTCGAAGAAGATGCGCGACTGGATCGCGCGCGTCGATCGCGACAAGGGACGCGTCGAGTTCATCCGTCGCTACTCGGATCTCTACGGCTCGTACACCGAGGCCGAGGTGATCTACACCGACGACCGGATGCTCGAGCTGTTCCGCTCGATGACGAAGGGCGACCAGGAGCGGTTCCACTTCGACTCGAGCGACATCGACTGGCGCTACTACCTCCAGGACGTGCACACGCCGGCCGTGACGGCGAGCCTGCGCGCGCTCTCGAGCAAGCGCACGAAGCCGCAGGTCAAGATCCGCGAGCGCGAGACGCGCACCGTCGCGCTGTTCGACATGGAGGGCACGATCCTGCCCTCGAACGTCGTCGAGTCCTACGTCTGGTCGCGGATGGCCGACCTCCCGTGGGACCAGTGGCCCGACGAGCTCGCGAGCGTGTTCTCGCGGATCCCGTCGTACCTGATGGCGGACCGACGCGACCGCGGCGAGTTCCTCCGCACGTTCTTCCGCCGCTACGAGGGCGCGACCGTCGAGGGGGTCGAGCGTCTGGTCGAGGAGGTCGTGAGCGAGTTCATGCTCCAGAAGGTCTCCGCCGCGGCGGTCCGCCGCATCCGTGACCACCGAGCCGCCGGCCAGCGCACGATCCTGATCACCGCTGCCGCCGAGCCGTTCGTCCAGCCGCTCGCGCCGCTGTTCGACGAGGTGATCGGCGCGAAGCTCGCGGTCTCCGACGGCGTGTACACGGGGTTCCTCGCCGAGCCGCCGCTCGTCGGCGAGGCGCGAGGCGCGTGGGTCCGCCGCTACGCGCTGCTGAACGACGTGGACCTGAAGAACTCCTACGCGTACGCGGACTCGCACAGCGATCTCGCGCTGCTGCGCTCCGTCGGGAACCCCGTCGCGGTCTCGCCCGACGCGGCGTTGCTGCGGCTGGCGCGCCGTCGTCGCTGGCCGATCGAGGAGTGGCAGATGGCCGGCGGCATGCCGCGCGTCCGCTTCCCCAAACCCGCGGTGCGCTGATGACGACCCTCGCCCTCGAGCTGTTCCGCAGCGCCCCGCGTTACCTCACCGCGCGCGCGATCGGCGACAAGGTGCCGGGTCTGCTCTCGGGGCCGCTCGCGCCGATGCGGCTCGTCAACCGCAAGGACTTCGAGCCGCTCGGGCCCGGATGGGGGCGCGTGCGCCCGATCCTGAGCGGGATCTGCGGCTCCGATCTCGCCACGATCGGCGGCAAGTCCTCCTTCTACTTCTCACCGCTCGTCTCGCTGCCGTTCGTCCCCGGGCACGAGGTCGTCGGCGAGCTGCTCGACGACGTCGACGAGCTCGCCGCCGGCACGCGCGTCGCGCTCAGCCCGGTCCTCAGCTGCTTCGCGCGCGGGCTCGATCCCTGCGACAACTGCCGCGAGGGCTGGACCGGCCGCTGTGACCGCGTCACGACCGGTCACGTCAGTGCGGGCCTGCAGACCGGGTACTGCGCCGACACCGGCGGCGGGTGGTCGAAGGGGTTCGTCGCGCACCGTTCGCAGCTCCACGTCGTGCCCGACGAGCTATCCGACGAGCGCGCCGTGCTGCTCGAGCCGCTCTCGTGCGCGGTCCACATCGCGCTCCGCGCAGGGATCGAGCCCGACGGCGACGTGCTGATCGTCGGCGGCGGCACGATCGGGATCCTCACGCTCCTCGCCGTGAAGTCGCTCACGAAGGCCGGCCGCGTCACCGTCGTCGCGAAGCACGGCGTGCAGCGCGAGTGGGCCGAGCGGTTCGGCGCGCACGAGATCGTCGACACGAAGCTCGCGACGAACGCGGTCCGCCGCTCGACCCACGCGATGAAGCTCAAGCCCGAGTTCGGCCCGACCTTCCTGCTCGGCGGCGTCGACGTCGCGATCGACGCCGTGGGCAGCAAGTCGAGCCTCGACCTCGCGCTCCGCACGACCCGCGCCGGCGGTCGCGTGATCGCCGCGGGGATCCCCGCGAGCGGCGCCGACCTCACCCCGCTCTGGTACCGCGAGCTCGAGCTCGTCGGTGCCTACACCGGCGGTCTCGAGACGGTCGAGGGGGAGCGCCGCTCGGCGTTCGACCTCGCGACGGACATCGCGCTCGAGAACCCGATCGACGACATCGTCGGCATGACCTACCCGCTCGCGCGCTGGCGCGAGGCCCTCGACCACGCGTTCGGCGCGGGCAAGCTCGGCACGCTCCGCGTCGCGTTCGACCCCCGGAAGGACTGACACACACATGGGCAGACCAGGATTCGTGCTCGAGGTCGACGAGCGGACGCCTCCGCTCCTCGTGCACCAGGGCGAGGGGTTCCGACTCCAGAAGTTCCCGCTGGGCAGCCGCGTGATCTACCCGCCCGACTCGCTCCCGGGGATCCGCAACGTGCGCGGCGCGATCCGCCACGCGCTCGAGAACCCCGTCGACTCCGAGCCGCTCCGCGAGCTCCTGACCGCCGGGATGAAGCTCACGATCGCGATCGACGACATCTCGCTCCCGCTGCCGCCGATGCGGTCGCCCGACGTGCGCCAGCTCGTGCTCGAGGAGGTGATCGAGCTCGCCGCTCGCCAGGGCGTCGAGGACATCAAGCTCTACATGGCCAACTCGCTCCACCGCCGGATGACCGCCGACGAGATCAAGCACGCGGTCGGCGAGCGCGTCTTCCGCTCGTTCTTCCCGAAGGACCTCAAGAACCACGACGCCGAGGACCGCGACAACCTCACGTTCGTCGGCACGACCGAGCAGGGCGAGGAGGTCGAGCTCAACAAGCGGGCGATGGAGTCGGACCTGCTCGTGTACGTGAACATCAACCTCGTCGCGATGGACGGCGGCCACAAGTCGGTCCCGGTCGGCCTCGCGAGCTACCGCAGCGTGAAGCACCACCACAACGTGCACACGATGCTGCACTCGAAGTCGTACATGGACCCGCGGCCGGGGCGCTCGGCGATCCACGACTCATGCGTGCGGATGGGGGAGGTGCTGAGGAACGCCGGCCTCAAGATCTTCCAGATCGAGACCACGCTCAACAACGAGACGTTCCCCAAGCCCTTCGGCTTCATGAACAAGCGCGAGTGGGAGTGGTCGGTCGTCGAGCAGGGCACCTATCTCGCCGCGAAGAAGGCGAACGACATGGGCCCGTCGTCGATGAAGCACCAGATCTGGACCCGGATCGAGTCGCCCTACGGCGTGACAGGCGTCAACGCGGGCGCCGTCGAGGGCGTCCACGAGCGCACGCTCGAGCGCCTGCACGAGCAGCAGCTCGTCGAGGTCGAGGGGCAGAGCGACGTGATGGTCGTCGGGCTCCCGTACATCAGCCCCTACAACGTGAACTCGATC
>DASPIF010000050.1:0-3417 GCA_035629255.1 Actinomycetota bacterium
GACAGCGGGAGCGCGATCTCACGGATCAGATCCGCGAGGAACACCGATCCGCCGCGCAAGACCGAGATCAGGACGGGCGCGCGCCCGTCGTAGTCCCCGGTGATCGTGCGGCCGAGCTCCTCGATCCGTCGGCGGATGTCCTCGCGCGCGAACAGCACGCTCACGACGTCCGACATCGCAGGCGATGCTAGCAGCGCGCTAGCCGAACACGCCCTCGAGCAGCGCACCCCCCGCCTCGACGAGAGCTCCGAACGCACGCCGCCACCACGGACGGTCCTCCTCGAGCGGCGGCGGGGGGTCGACGGCGGTCACCAGGAGCGGCACCACGCCGACCGTCATCCCGGGCACTCCGATCACGACGCTCCCGATCGCCTGCCCGCGTCCGGGCGGGAAACGGACGCCCGGGAAGACCTGCAGCCTGCGGGAGACGCGGGCGCCGGTCGGCACGAGCGCCTCCAGCGACGCGCCGGCTCGGACGGTCACGGGCCGCCCGTCGATCTCGACGCGCCCGAGATCGTCCCCGTCCTGCACGAGCGAGCGCCGGTCGAACGCGGCGAACCCGTAGTTCAGCAGCGCGGCTGCGTCCGAGAAGGGCTCCCCCGGCTCGCCGAGGATCACCGTCAGCAATCGCTGATCCCCTCGGTCGGCCGTCGCGACGATGCAGAACCCCGCTGCACTCGTGAATCCGGTCTTGACCCCGGCGGCGCCTTGGTAGAGCCACAGCAGCGCGTTGCGGTTCTGCACGACGCGCGGATCGCCCTGCGGCGCGGGGATCGTGTGGAACCGCGTCGCAACGATGCTGCCGAAGCCGGGGAGGCGGTAGGCGGCGCGCGTCAGCCGTGCCAGGTCGCGCGCGGTCGAGTACCCGGTGTCATCGAGGCCGTTCGGGGACGCGAACCTCGTTCGCGACAGGCCGAGGCGCTGCGCGGTGCGGTTCATCGCGGCGACGAACGTCTCGACGTCCCCGCTCACATGTTCGGCGAGCGCGACCGCGGCGTCGTTCGCGGACTGGAGCAGCAGGGCGTACAGGAGCTCGTGGACGCGGATGCGCTCGCCCTCGAGTAGCCCGAGGCCTGAGATCCCGGCGATACGGCCGCTTGCCGCATCCGCGCTCACGGTGACGACGTCGTTCGGCGAGACGCGGGAAAGCACGAGGTAGGCCGTCATGATCTTCGTGAGGCTCGCGATCGGCCGCTTTTCGGTCGGCGCGATCGCGTGGAGGATCTGGCCGGTGTCGAGATCGAGCAGGACGGCCGATGCCGCGCGGAGGTCGGGGGGTTCCGTCGGCGAAGGCGGAGGCGTCCGCAGCGTGCTCGGGAACGGGGACGGCGACGTTCCGCCCCCGGGGAGGACCACCGGGGTGGGTGGCGGAGGCTCCGGGGTGAACGTCTGAGCGAGACCGCGGGATGCGAATCCGGTCATCGCGACGGACACGACCGTGACCGCGACGAGCGGCGTGGCTCGACGGATGCGTTGCGAGCGCGTCACGTCCCGGACGTCAGCCCGCGAGGTACTCGCGGAGGTTGTTGCGCAACAGCGCCTGCTTGAGCTTCCGCGACGCCCGTGCGAGCTCGGCGAGGGACGTTGCCGCGGCGCGCCGGGCCTCGGGGTTCCGTTGTCGGAGCTGCGGCATCACGATCGTCTCGAAGAACGCGGCCTCGCGTTCGGCGAAGTGCTTGTACATCGTGAGATGACGCGGCTCGACTCCGTATCGGAACAGGTCCTTGAGGATCGAGAGCAGGACGTAGTCGTCGCCGTCGTAGTACCGGGCCGCCTCCGGACCGTGCGCGGTGACGAGCCCATAGGACTCGAGCTCCTTGATGCGATCACGGTCCACACCCGTCGCCGCCGACATCTCCTCGATCGACATCTGGAGACCGGTCGGCGCCTCGGCAAGGTCGTCCTGGGGCTCAGCGACCTCTACGTCCGAAGAGCCGCCCTCCGTCCCGTCACCGTCGGTCGACTCCTGCTGGAGGAGACGGTCCTTGATGACTTTGAGCGGGAGGTACTCGTCGCGCTGCATCCGAAGGATCGACTTCAGCCGATCGACGTCCTTGTCGTAGAACTTGCGGTACCCCGACGGCGTGCGCTCGGGGTCGATCAGACCCTCCGACTCGAGGAACCGGATCTTGCTGATCGTGATGTCCGGGAACTCGGTCTTCACGGCCACCAGCACCTCACCGATCGATTGGTAGTTCCGCGTCGGCATCGCTCACTCCCCCGCGAAGAACACGAGCTTGAACTTCCCGATCTGGACCTCGTCGTGCGAGGCGAGCTTCGTGACGTCCACGCGTTCGCGGTTGACGTACGTCCCGTTCAGGCTGCCGCGGTCGTGGACGTAGAAGCCGTCCGCCTGCCGCCGGAACTCGGCGTGCGTACGGCTCACCGTCACGTCGTCGAGGAAGACGTCGCTCTTCGGGTTCCGGCCGACCGTCGTGACGTCGGCCTCGAGCATGAACGTCGACCCCGCGTTCGGACCGTGCTTGACCAGAAGGAGGCCCTGACCGGCCTCGAGCTCATCCGCCGGGAACGGGCTCTCGTCGGCGCCCTCGACCTCAGCTTCGATCGGGGTGAGGCTGATGGTGGTCTCGTCCTGCAGGGGAGCCCCGCATTTCGCGCAGTAGCGGGCGTCGTCCTTGTTCGGATGTCCACAACGGGTGCAGAACACGGTCGAGCGCTCCTCGTGGGTACCCTCGGGTCGACGATGGCGCTCGGGGGCTCACCCTCGACCTCCATCGAACGTCCACGCTACCGCCGTGCAGGGTGGGGGTCAACGCGCCGCCGAGGTGAACGGAGCCTCATGACGGATGCCACCCGGCGCCCCGGGTCGACCCGCTAGGTCTGCTCGGTCTCGACGAACGAGCGATAGCCGGCGGCGTCCATCAGGCCGTCCATCTGCGACGCATCCGGCACCTCCAGGACCACGATCCATCCGTCGCCGTAGGGCTGCTCGTTCACGAGCTCCGGCCGCTCCTCCAGCAGCGGGTTCCGTTCGATGACCGTTCCGCCGACGGGCGCGAACACATCCGAAACCGACTTCGTCGACTCGACCTCGCTGAAGGCTTGGTTCGCCTTCACCTCGGTGCCGACCTCGGGGACGTCGACGTACACGACATCGCCGAGCGCGTCCTGGGCGAAGTCCGTGATCCCGACCCGGACGCGACCGTCGCCCTCGTCGCGGACCCACTCGTGATCCTTCGTGTAGCGGAGCTCGTCGGGGAACTCCATCGTGAGTTGCCTCCTCGTCCATCCGTGCCTGCGAGCGGGCCGACGCTAGCACGAACGCTTCTCACGGCCGGTCGGCCGTCGCGTCCCTGACGTCGCGGAGGTACCACGCCGCCACGGCATAGGACTCGAGGAGACCGACGCCGTACGCCACCCAGCCGACCGCGAGGGCCGCCGAAGCCAGCGCGTAGC
>DASPIF010000051.1:0-3452 GCA_035629255.1 Actinomycetota bacterium
AGGACGTCGACTGGGGCCGCGCGACGATCTGGCAGGTGGACGAGCGCGTCGCGCCGGACGGCGACCCCGATCGCAACCTGACGGGCGCCCGCGCCCACCTGCCCGAGGCCGCAGCCGCCCGGATCCGTCCGATGCCCGTGACCGACGACGACCTCGATGCCGCCGCCGGCCGCTACGCCGACGTGCTGCCCGACGCGTTCGACGTCATCCACCTCGGGCTCGGCGCCGACGGGCATACGGCATCGCTCGTCCCCGGCGATCCCGTCCTCGACGTGACGGATCGAAACGTCGCCGTGACCGGCGAGTACGAGGGTCGCCGCCGGATGACGCTCACCTATCCGGTCCTCGGCCGGGCGCGGTTCGTCGTCTGGCTCGTCACCGGATCGGGCAAGAGCGAGGCGCTCGAGCGCCTGATGGGCCGCGACGCCACGATCCCGGGATCGCGTGTTCGGGCCGGGCATCAGCTCGTGGTCGCCGATCGCGAGGCGGCTCGGCTCGTCGTCCCGGACGCGGGCTGACGCGTCCCGTCGCGGTGCCGGCGCGCCGATCAGCCCGCGAACCGGACCATGAGGAAGCGCTCGATCGGCAGCGGCGCCGGTTGCGCGGTCGCGAGGTCGGCGAGGATGCGTCCGATCAGCGGTGCGAACTTGAACCCATGGCCGCTGCAGGGCGACCCGATCACGAGCGATCCGCGGCGATCGATCACGAAGTCCTCGTCCGGGGTGTTCGTGTAGAGGCACGTGTCGGTGACACCGGTCGGCCGATGCGCCGCGAACCGTGTCGGCGCGTACTCGTGGACGCGCCGAACGCGCTCGGGGTCGGGCTCGAACGGTCCGTCGTCCGCGTCGACCGTCGGCCCCGTCATATGGAACGCGATCTTGAACGTCCCGGGGCGCTCGGGGTTCGGAACGGTGTACGGCGTCCGCGGCGGATCGACGTCCCAGTCGATCACCGTCGGCAGCGGCGAGGGATCGTCCAGCTCGAGGTGCGTCGCCTGCTCGAGGCTCGGCACGAGCGGCAGGTCGATCCCGGCGTCGCGGAGCAGCCCGTCCGCCCACGGCCCGGCGGTCAGCACCACGACCGGCGCGCGGAGCGTCTCGCCCTCGGTGTGCACGACCGCGCCGACCCCGGTCGCCTCGATCCGGTCCACGGCCGTCCGTTCACGGATCGTCGCACCGGCCGCCGCGGCGACACGCGCCTGCGCGCGAACGGTCCGTTCGGCCATCGCGACGCCTCCCTCCTCCTGGACGAAGACCTCGGTCCGGGGCGCGAGCCGCAGGGACGGCCACCGCTCGGCGACGGCTTCGGGCGCGAGGTACTCGAACGCCTCTCCGGCGGCCTCGAGCGCGGCGGCGGAGGGCCGGCCCTCGACGCCGATGTCCAGTCCGCCGGTCGTGAACAGCAGCGGCTCGCCGGCCTCGTCCTCGAGCTCCCGCCAGTCCTCGAGCGCGCGGCGCGCCATCCGCACGTGGACCGGGTCTTCGTAGGTGAGCCGGAAGATCCGCGTCGGGCCTCCCGAGCTCCCACGCGCATGACCGATCTCGAACCGATCGAGCAGCAGCGTGTCGCGGCCGCGGCGGGCGAGCGCTCTCGCGGCCGCGGTTCCCATGACGCCGCCACCGATCACGATGACGTCGTGGTCCTGCCGCATCGCGCGAGCGTACCGCTCGATGCCCGCGCGACCGCGCCCGATGTGCGGCCCTCGGTCAGTCCGGTGCCGTGTCGGCTCCCTCGGCTTCGCCCTTGCCGCGCGGCGTCCGGAGCCGGGCGGTGAGCCTCGCGAACGCCCCATCCGTCGGCGCGTCGTCTTCCGCCGGCGCGCCCGCGTCCGGTGCCGGGTCGTCCTCGCGGGTGAGCTCGCTCTCGACCACCTCGTGACGCGTGAGGTACCCGCTGAACAGCGCCTGGATCACCGCGGCGGCGGGGAGCGCCATGAACGCCCCGATCAGGCCGCCCACCGACCCTCCGGCGAGCGCCGCGCCGAAGGCGACGGCGGGATGGAGCTGCATCGTGCGCGCCGTGATCCTCGGCGACAGCACGTAGTTCTCGATCTGCTGATACACCGCGACGAAGATCAGGAAGATCAGCGCGGCGGCGGGATCCTCGAGCAGCGCCACCAGCACCGGGATCGCGGCCGCGATGTACGTGCCGACGATCGGGATGAACTGCGACACGAATCCTTGCCACAGCGCGAGCGGAGCGGCGAACGGCACCCCGAGCACCGTGAGGAGCACGAACGTCGCCGCCGCGTTCACGACCGCGAGCAGCAGCCGCGAGTAGAGGTACCCCCCCGTCTTCTCGATCGCGATGTCCCATGCCTGGAGCACCTCGCGTTGCCGTCGTGGCGTGAGCACCGAGCACACCGCTCGCCGGAACCGCGGGCCGTCCGAGACGAGGTAGTACGTGAACAATCCGATCGTGAGCGTCTGGAACACGAGGCTCAGGATCAACGCGCCGATCGACGCCACGCGGCCGGCGAGGTCCGCCACGTCCTCGCGAGCCCTCTCGAGGAACTGCTCGATCTGGTCGCCTTGCAGCTCGATCCCGAACCACCGGTCCGTGTACTCGCTCGCCCTGCGCAGGAGCTCGGGCGACCGACGGACCAGTTCGGAGAACTGGTCGATCACGAGCGGCACCATCGCCGCGATCGTCACGAGCCCGAGGAGCCCGAGGCCGAGCAGGACGAACGCCGTCGCGGATCCCCGGCGCCAGCCCCGGCTCACGAGGTAGTTCACGGCGGGCTCCAGCGCGAACGAGAGGAACAGGGCCGCGATCAGCCAGACGAGGAGGTTGCGAAGGCTCCGGATCAACATGAACGTCGCGTACGCCGCGAAGACGGCGACGACGACCGTGAGGAGCAGCCGGGGGATCCACGTCGGCATCCCGCCGGTGAACCGATGATCGAGCGGCGGTCTGACCTCCTCGGCACCTCGAGCCTGCGCCCTGGTCAGCGGTACGGACTCGCTGTCCTCGGGCGTCTCGGGGACCGGATCCATCGCCGGCAGGCTAGCCACCACCCCGCCCCCGTGCCACCACGTCCGCGGTCGGAGACCGTGACTGGGTACGATGCGCTCCGTGCACGAAGAGGCGCGGGGCAAGACCGGGCGGCCCACGGAGACCAGGAACAAGCCGACCCGGCCACGGGACGATCTCGGCCGGCCGCAGCCGTGGGAGGCCGAGAACTCGCTCGTCCTCGAGGACTACGACGCGCTTCCGCTCGAGGAGAACGACCGACTCGGGCGCGAACACCTGAACGCCGGGCGCTACTTCCCCGCGCACGAGGCGTGGGAGACCGCGTGGAAGCAGGCACGCGACACGCCGGACGCCGAGCTGTTCAAGGGCCTGTCGCAGCTCGGAGCCGGGTTCGTCCATCTGCTCCGGGGGAACGCGCACGGCGCGATCCGGCTCCTCGAACGGGCGTCGGGGCGCATCCGCGCGTATCCGGACGGCCA
>DASPIF010000052.1:0-2521 GCA_035629255.1 Actinomycetota bacterium
TGTCGGGATCGAGCATCAGGTGCTTGGGCGACTTCACGCCCTGCTTGAGCCACTCGGGGTCGACGGTCTCCACGACGTAGTCGGTGTGGATGTCGACCTCGGTCTTCGTGAACGGCATCGGTGCTCCTAGCGATCCTCGAGTTGGTGCATCGTCCTCGGTACTTCCGCATCGCTCCGCGAGCTCGCGGTCATCGGTACCCGCCGGTGGGTCGGTCGGTCGAGCCACCGCGCAGCTTGCGCCGCCAGTTCTGCATGACGGCCGCGATCACCACCACGGTCGCGAACGGGCCGACCGACAGGTTCGCGGCGACGAAGTCGCGGGCGAGCGGTCGCCAATCCGACGTTCCCGACAGGCCATCCCATCCTAGTTTCTGTTCGGCGAAATAGAGCCAGAAGGACGGGACCACGGCCATCGAGATCACGCAGAAGAAGGAGAACCCGAGCGAGAAGATCACGGCGGTCGTCCAGGTCCATTCGAAGTCGCGCACGCGGGGCTCGGCGCGCTCCTTCACCCGGTTGAAGAGGTTGACGAGCGGACGCAGCGGACGCGGGACGTTCATCGGAGCGACACCTTCACGCGGTTCGCGCACCTCGCTGGTGGTCGGGTGAGCCTGGGTCCGTCGAGCGTGGCGATTCTATACATGCCGGCTTCTTAGACTGACCTCGTGCACGCGGACGTCGGCGTGGTCGCCGACCTCGTCGAGACCGGCCTTCGCTCGTGGTGGGCGCCGGGCCTCGCCTTCCTCGCCGGGGTCGTCTCGTTCGCTTCGCCCTGCGTGTTCCCGCTCGTGCCGGGCTACCTGTCCTTCGTCGCGGGCGGCGAGGCGAAGGACGAGCGGCGTCCGATCGTGCCGATCCTGCTGTTCATCGCGGGGTTCGCGGTCGTGTTCACCGCGTTCGGGGCGTTCACCGGCTCGATCGGCCCGATCCTCCGATCTCCGGCGGGCATCCGGATCTCCGGCGCGCTGATCGTCGCGTTCGGCGTGCTGATGCTCCTGTACGCGCTCCGCGTCGGGTCTCCGTCGCTGTTCTCCGAGCGCCGCCCGCTGCTCCAGCGCGTGCGCCCGGGTCCGGCGTGGGCCTTCCCGCTCGGGCTCGCGTTCGGCGCGGGGTGGACGCCGTGCATCGGGCCCGTGCTCGCCGGCGTCCTCGCGGTCGCGGCCGCGCGGGGCGGTTCGATGCGAGGGGCGACGTTGCTGTTCGTCTACTCCGTCGGGCTCGGCGTCCCGTTCCTGCTGGTCGGATTGGGAGTGCGGCGGTTGATGAACGCGCTGGCGTTCGTCAAGCGCAACTACCATTGGATCGCCGGGGTGGCGGGCGTCGTGATGGTGACGATCGGGGTGCTGGTGATGACGAACACGTGGACGCGGCTGCTCGCTCCGATCATGCGCGCGATCCGTTCGTTCACCCCGCCGATCTAGGCACGGTCGAGGTGGGTATGCATCGCCGAGCGTCGAACCCGGTTCACGACAGGCCGGTGCTACAGTGCGCCGGATCTCGACGTCCGCTCGAGCTCGTCCCAGGGGGAAGAACGGAACCGTGCGCCTGACGCGCAGGAACACGCTCCTCGCGCTCGCCGTCGTGGCGTTGGCCGTGGTCGCCGTCGCATGCGCCCCGAACGCCAGCCAGGACTCGCTCAACCCGCAGGGCGAGTTCGCGCGCAAGTCGCACGACCTGTTCGTGCCGGTGTTCTGGGTCGCCGCCGCGATCTTCGTGCTCGTCGAGGGCACGATCGTCCTGTTCGCCTGGCGCTACCGGCACCGGAAGGGCCGCGACCAGATCCCGCCACAGGTCCACGGCAACACCCGCCTCGAGATCGCGTGGACGATCCTGCCGGCGCTCGTCCTCGCCGGCGTCGCGGTGCCGACCGTGACGACGATCTTCGACCTCGCCCGCGAGCCCGAGGCGACGAACCTCCAGGTGAACGTGCTCGGCCACCAGTGGTGGTGGGAGTTCAACTATCCCGAGGAGGGCCTGAACGTCCCGAACGAGCTCCACATCCCGACGGGCCGGCCCGTGTACCTCACGCTCTGCGCGGTCGGCTTCGCGTACTCGGAGGACGAGCCGGCGCCGTCGCCGAGCGAGTGCCAGCCGGGCGGCGGCGAGGGGCCCAACGCGGCGATCCTCGGCGCGTCGGTGATCCACTCGTTCTGGCCGCCGGAGCTCGCCGGCAGCCAGGACGTCGTCCCCGGCCAGACGAACCACATGTATCTGGAGGCAGACCGACCAGGGACGTACGAGGGTCAGTGCAAGGAGTTCTGCGGGCTCTCGCACGCGTACATGAAGTTCACGGTCGTCGCGCACACGCCGGAGGACTACGAGGCCTGGGTCGCGGAGCAGCAGCAGCCGGCGACCAGCGACGGGCTCACCGGTTCGGCGGAAGCCGGCCGCGACGCGTTCCTCAACTCGATCCCGGGTGGATGCACGCAGTGCCACGCGATCGACGGCCTCACGGATGCGTCCGGTGAGGAGGTCCTCGGCTCGAACGAAGGACCGAACCTCACCCACTTCGCGAGTCGCG
>DASPIF010000053.1:0-5149 GCA_035629255.1 Actinomycetota bacterium
GGTCGTCTCGGTCGTGTCCTCGCGGATCGCCTTGGCCGACGCCGACACGACGCCGCGCATGTCGGTGGTAGCGTCCGCCGTCTCCTTGCGCATGTCGGCGGTCGCGTCCGTCGTCTCCTTGCGCATCGCGACCGTCGCGTCGGTGGTGTCCTGGCGCATCGCGTCGGTCACGCCGGCGGCGTCGGCGCGCATCCCCGCGATATCCGCCGTGGCATCGGCGTGCAGCCGCTCGAGTTCGGTCCGGTTCGTCTCGACGATGCGGTCGAGGCCCGCCGGGATCGCCTCGTTGAGCGAGGCGAGGGTGGTGTCGGTGACGCGGCGGATCTCCTCGAGCTGCGACGGGACGGCCTGCGTCAGGCTCGCGAGGCCTGCCTCGGTGACGGCGCGGACGCGATCGAGCGCGGCGGGGATCGCGGCGCGGATCCGCTCGAGCTCGGCCTCGTTGAGCGCGCGGAGCTGCTCGGCGGCGGACGTGTTGCCGGCTTGGAGGATCTCCATCTCACGCTGATGGCTCGCGCGGAGATCGTCGATCGACATGGTGATGCCACCGCGGAGGTCGTCGACCATCGCGATGTTCTCGGCGCGGAGCAGGCCGATCTGCTGGGGGATGATCTTGTCGATCCTCGACAGCGCCTCGGGGATCGCGGCGCGGACGCGCTCGATCTCCACCGGGATCGTGAGGCGCACCTTCTCCATCTCATCGGGGATCGCCGAGCGGATCGCGTCCAGCGCGCGCTCGCTCGCCTCGCGGATCCTCTCGAGCTCGTCGGGGAGCACCGCGCGCATCTTGTCGAACTCGGCCGGGATCGTGTCGCGGATCCTGCCGAGCTCCTCGGGGAGCGACGCCTCGATCGCGGCGAAGCCCTCGGGGATCGACGCCGCGATCTTCCCGAGCTCCTCGCGCGAGGCCGCGCGGAGCGCCTCGATCTGCTTCTGCGACAGCGCCCGGATCGTGTCGAGCTCGTCGCGCTGTTGCGCGCGCAGTCGCTCGAACTCCGGCGGCAGCATGGAGCGGAGCTCGGCGGGGATCGCCTGACGCACGTGTTCGATCTCGCGCGGGATCGCGGCCTTGACGTCCTCGAAGCCCTCGGGGATCGAGGCCCGGATCCGCTCGACGGCGGCCTCGAGCATCGTCGCCATCTCGCCCTGTTGGAGCGTGAGCTGCTCGCTGATGCGTCGCTGGGTGTCCTCGCTGCGGCGCTGGAACTCCTCGGAGAGCGCGATCAGGAGCGAATCGAACCTCTCCTCGAGCGTCCCGAGGGCGTCGACGGTCGCCCCGGCGATCTGTTTGGGCGAGGCTCCGGTCGTCATCAGGCTCCGGAGCTCGCTCAGCGTGCGAGAGATGCCGGTGAGCTCGTCGTGGAGGCGGTCCGAGCGGAGCCCGAGGGTCTGGAAACGCTCCTCGGTGAGCGACAGGACCGCCTGGACGCTCTGGCTCTGGTCGGGCGCGTCCGGGACTCGGTCGACGGGCCGCGTCGCCTGCTGGACGGCTTGCGCTCGCAGGATCGCCTCCGCGGTGGCGAGCGCGCGCTTCTCGGCCGCGCGGGCGAGCGACTCCTCGCGCCACCAGTTCCGGAAGCTGCCGACCATCCCCGGACGCGGCTCGGGGACCTCGGTGAGCTCGTCCGCCGGCGCCGGCGCCGGCACGCCGGGGTCCGCCCATGCGGCGGGGATGGCGGTGCGACGCGGCGGGACGCTCGGGTGCGTCGTCTCGATCGTGGCGCCGAAGTAGGGGAGCTCGTCGGGCGTCGGTGGGAGGATCAGCTCGCCTTCCGGGTCCGAGAGGTCGAGGAGCTCCTCGTCCGTCTTCAGCAGCGGCTCGACCGCCTGTCCGGAACGCCGTCCCTTCCGATGCCGCCCGCTCCGGCGAAGCTCGACGACGGCTCCCGGATCCGGTGCTGATCGCTCGTCCCGGTCGTCGAACGACATCCCGATCTCCTCCTGCTCGCGCTCACGTCCCCGAGCACGCAGGGATACGCCCCGCGGGCCCGGGGGAAGGACACGAACCTATGGCGCGAGTGCCGCCGATGCAACGACCGAGGCAGCGGTCGCTAAGGTCGAGGCGGAACCACGACCGAGGGAGAGGGACGATGCCGACACGCTCAGCCAGCGCGAAGTGGGACGGGACGCTCAAGGAGGGCAGCGGACGCATCGAGATGGCGACCGGTGCCTGGGAGGGTCCGTACTCGTGGTCCTCACGGTTCGAGGAGGCGCAGGGCACCAACCCGGAGGAGCTGATCGCGGCCGCGCACGCCGGATGCTTCTCGATGAAGTTCGCCGGCGACCTCGGGGCGGCCGGGTTCGACCCCACGTCGGTCCGGACGACGGCGAACGTCCGGCTCGAGAAGGGCGAGGCCGGGTGGAACATCGTCGCGATCGAGCTCGACAGCGAGGTGCAGGTGGACGGGATCGACGACGCGCGGTTCCAGGAGATCGCCGAGCAGGCCAAGGCCGCGTGCCCCGTGTCCAAGGCGCTCGCGGCGGTCCCCGTGATCACGGTCAACGCGAAGCGCGTGTGAGGACATCCGGGACGCCGTCCCAGCCGTAGACCGAACGACACCCGACCGAGGAGGACGCACGTGAACCGAAGGACCCGTCTCATCATCGTCGCGACCACCGCGCTCCCCGTGTTCGCCCTCGGGCTCCCGGCGCTCGCCGTCACGGACACGACAGGGCTCGCCGCCGGCTCGACGTCACGCGTCAAGGCCGTCGACGGGAACGACTTCCGGCCCGCGACGGTCAACATCGCCCGCGGAGACCGCGTGAAGTGGGTCAACCGGGACAACGTGACCCACACCACGACCGGTGATCGATGGAACGAGACGTTGTCGCCGGGCGAGGTGTTCAAGAAGCGCTTCCGCCGCGCCGGGACGTACCGCTATCGATGCACGATCCACTCGGGGATGACCGGCACGGTCGTCGTCGGCTGAGAGGCCTCCTCGCTCCGCGCCGCCGCGCGGGACGCGACCGAAGGCGGCGGCCGTCGCCGTCGCCGCGACTCAGACGATGGGGCCGAGCGTCGCGCCCTCGCCCGGGTCGCGGCGACGGCGCGTCAGCCAGAGGGCGGCGCCGATCACCATGAGGCTGCCGACGAGCACGATCGCGGCGATCGCGTTGATCTCGGGCGTCACGCCGAAGCGGATCATCGAGTAGATCCGGATCGGGAACGTGATCGACGTCGGCCCCGAGTTGAAGAACGCGATAACGAACTCGTCGAACGACAACGTGAACGCCACCAACGCGGCCGCGAGGATCCCCGGCGCGATCATCGGCAGCGTCACGCGCAGGAACGTCCGGACGGGTCCCGCGTACAGGTCCTGCGCCGCCTCCTCGATCCGCGCGTCGAAGTAGCCGAGGCGTGTCCGGACGATCGCCGCGACGAAGATCATGTCGAACACCACGTGCGCGACCACGATCGTCCCGAGCCCGAGCGCGATCCCCACGAAGTTGAAGAACGACAGCAACCCGATCGCGAGCACGATGTCCGGCATCACCGCCGGCAGGAACAGCGCGGCGTCGAGCGTGCGGCTCCGCACGGTGCGATGGAGACCCACCGCCAGCAACGTCCCGAGGAACGTCGACACGATCGTGACCACCGCCGCGACCAGCACCGTGTTCTGCAACGAGTCGAGGATCGGGCCGTTCTCGACCACGGCCCGATACCAGCGGAGGCTGAAGCCGCCCCACGCCGTCGGCAGGCCGCTCGCGTTGAACGACAGCACGACGAGCGTGACGATCGGCCCGTAGAGGAACGCGAACACCAGCGCCGCGTGCGCTCGCAACCAGACCCGGCCTCGTCGCACCGGCGCGTCGCGCGCGCCCGAACGCTCGCCCGTGCCCTGCTCGCGGCGCAGGATCATCGCCTGCCCGACGAGCGCCACGAGCATGATCGCCATCAGCGCCGCCGCGAGCGCGGCGCCGAACGGCCAGTCGCGCGCCGAGAGGAACTGTTGCTGGATCAGGTTCCCGACCATGACCTTGCGGCCGCCGCCGAGCAGCTCGGGAACGATGAAGTTCCCCATGCTCGGCACGAACACGAAGATCGAGCCCGCGACGACGCCCGGCAGCGTCAGCGGCAGCAACACGCGCCGGAACGACTGCCACGGCGTCGCGTACAGGTCGGACGCCGCCTCGCGGGCCGCGGTCCCGAGCCGCTCGAGCGAGGAGTAGATCGGCAGGATCATCAGCGGCAGGTACGCGTACGCCAGACCGGTGACGACCGCGAACTCGTTGTAGAGGAGCTGCGGCGCGTCGATGCCGATCGCCTCGAGCCCCTTCGTGATCAACCCGGCGGGATTGAGCAGCACCATCCACGCGTACGTCCGGATCAGGAAGCTCGTCCAGAACGGGACGATCACGAGGAACAGCAGCGCCATCCGCCAGCGGCGCGACGCCGTCGCGATCAGGTACGCCGTCGGGTACGCGAGCACGAGCGCGACCAGCGTGGAGACGACCGCGATCCGGAGCGACGTCATCAGCACGCGGAGGTAGAGCGGATCGAACAAACGCGCGTAGCTGTCGAGCGTGAACGTCCGCTCGACGCCGCCGAAGGGACCCCGCTCGTAGACGCTGTAGAGCAGCACCAGCCCGACCGGGACGACGAAGAACGCGAGCCAGTACGCGACGCCCGGGCCGAGCAGGACCAGCCTCGGGAGCCACGTCCGGTGGCGGCGTCGTCGGGGCGCCGCCACCGGGGTGGCGTGGATCTCGTTCACCGCGGGATCGGCCGGCGCCGCGGGATCAGCCGGCCTTGATCCTCGTCACGGCGTCGGTCCACAGCTGGATGCCGTCGGTCCCGATGTCCTGCACCGGCTCGTACTGCAGGAGGGTCGACGGCTCGATCGCGAGCGTCGGGAACTGCTCGACGACCGCCGGGTCGACCGCCTCCATCGCGGGCGCGTTCGGCACCTTGTAGAGGATGAGCTCCGAGACGGCCTTGCCGTTCGTCTGCTCGAGCACGTGGTCGATGAACGCGTGCGCCGCGGCCTTGTTCTGGCTCGACTCGAGGACGACCATCGTGTCGGTCCACACGTCCGAGCCCTCCTCCGGCACGACGAACTCGATGTTCGGCTCCTCGGCGCGGCCGTACTCGCACCATCCGTCCCACGCCTGCACGGCGAGCGCCTCGCCGGACACGAGCTTCGAGTAG
>DASPIF010000054.1:0-3493 GCA_035629255.1 Actinomycetota bacterium
TGGGGAAGAACGTGCCAGGAGGTTCGACCGTCGGCCCTGTCTCCGATCGCAGGACCGTGATCGCCGACGCCCCTACGAGCGTCAGCACGATCGCGACGACGACGGCGCGGGACGCAGAACGACCGCTCGGATGCGCTTCGCTCGGCCCGGTCTCCATGGGGCGATCCTCCTCGGACCGCCGATCCGGCCCGATCCGGGGAAGCGTGCCACGACGCAAACGGCGCGTCGAGGCCCGCGCGATCGGTCCCGAGCGGATGCCGACCGGTCAACGGTCGATCAGACTGATCGCTTCCTGGCGCGTTCGCTCGTCGGAGCGGAAGAGTCCGCGGACTGCAGAGGTCACCGTCAGCGCGCCGGGCTTCTTGACGCCACGCATCGTCATGCAGAGGTGCTCGGCCTCGATCACGACGAAGACGCCTCGGGGATGCAGCGTTTGGTCGATCACGTCGGCGATCTGCGTCGTCAGGCGTTCCTGGACCTGGAGACGCTTCGCGAGCGTGTCCACGACGCGCGCGATCTTCGACAGGCCGGTGATGCGGCCGTCCTTGTTCGGGATGTAGGCGACGTGCGCCTTGCCGTTGAACGGCAGCATGTGGTGCTCGCACAGCGATGTCAGCGGGATGTCCTTCACCATGATCATCTCGTCGAAGTCGGCGCCGGGGACGACCGTGACGATCGGCTCGGGATCGACGCCCACGCCCGCGAGGATCTCCTCGTACATCTGGGCGACCCGGCGTGGGGTGTCCCGGACGCCGTCGCGCTCAGGGTCGTCGCCGACGCCCTCGAGGATCAGGCGGACGGCGCGCTCGATCTTCTCCTTGTCGACGGTCATGCCGGCACCAGGTCGTCGAGCGTCTCCGGCAGCTTGTCGAGGTCCGTCAGCTCGGCGGCCCGGGGAAGCTCGCTCGTCTCGTGCTGCCGGTTGATCCACACGGTCCTCAGGCCGAGCTCGGACGCCGGTGCGATGTCGTGGAAGAGCGATGCCGCCACGTGCACGTGTCGCGAGGGATCCGCGCCGGTGCGCTCGAAGAAGACCTCCCAGTGGCGATGGGCCGGCTTGTACGACCCGATCTCCGACGCCGCGATCTTGAGATCGGGCTCGAGGCCGATCAGCTCGAACGACGCGTCGAGGTAGTCGGGATCCGTGTTCGACAGGATCGCGATCTCCCAGCCACGGGAACGGATCTCGGCGAGCGATGCCGGGACCTCGCGGAACGGGGGCCACGACGGCAGCGAGTCCGCGAGTGCCGTGCGCTCCCCCTCCTCGAGCGCGAGGTGCTCGCGCGCGGCGAGCAGCACGAGGCCGTCGGTGAGCACCCGGCGGTAGGGGGTCCCGACGCCGTGCTGGAGGCCGGGCTCGATCTCGTGATAGCGGTGCAACAGCTCGTCGGGGTCGCGCGACGGGAAGAGGTCGCCCAGCACCTGGCGGATGCCGCCCATCCAATCGATGAGCGTTCCGTAGCAATCGAACGTGGCCCAGCGTTCGGAGGCCATGGGAGGGGAAGCCTAGCCGACGGGCTTCGGCGGGATCGTCCCGGGTGGGTTCCGCGCGTCGTTCGTGCGGATCGCCCGGCGCGAGATCGCGAGGCCGGCGCCGCGGACGGTGAGGTCGCGCTGCGCGCGCTTCGGGATGTCCGACAGGAACGACTCGACCTCCTCGCGGTCGAGCGTCTCGCGCTCGATCAGCAGCGCGGCGAGCTCGTCGAGCTTGTGCCGGTGCTCGGACAGGATGTCGAGCGCCTCGTCGTGCGCCTCGTCGATCAGGCGGCGGATCTCGTTGTCGATCTCGAACGCGACGTGATCGGAGTAGTCGGGCTGGTTCTGGAAGTCCCGCCCGAGGAAGACCTCGTGCTGCTTCTGCCCGAGCGTGAGCGGTCCGATCGCGTCGCTCATGCCGTACTCGGTGACCATCTGCTTCGAGATCTTCGTCGCCCGTTCGATGTCGTTGGCGGCGCCGGTCGTGATGTCCCCGACGATCAGCTCCTCGGCGACGCGACCGCCGAGCAGCATCGCCAGCTCGTCGGCGAGCTCTTCGCGCGTCGCGAGGAACTTGTCTTCCTCGGGGAGCGTGAGCGTGTAGCCGAGCGCGCGGCCGCGGGCGATCACGCTGATCTTGTGGACCGGGTCGGTGTTGGGCAGGATGTGCGCGACGAGCGCGTGCCCGCCCTCGTGGTAGGCGATCACGCGCTTCTCGCGTTCGCTCATCACCCGGGTCTTGCGTTCGGGGCCAGCGAGGACGCGGTCGATCGCTTCCTCGACCTCCTTGCCACCGACGGCCTTCTTGTCCCATCGCGCGGCGAGCAGCGCGGCCTCGTTGATCACGTTCGCGAGGTCGGCCCCGGTGAACCCTGGCGTGCGTCGCGCGACGACGGCGAGATCCACCGTCTCGTCGAAGGGCTTGCCTCGAGCGTGCACCGCGAGGATCGCCTTGCGTCCCTCGAGGTCGGGACGGTCGATCGTGACGTGCCGGTCGAACCGGCCCGGCCGCAGCAGCGCGGGGTCGAGGATGTCGGGACGGTTCGTCGCGGCCATCAGGATCACCGCCGTGCGCTGGTCGAACCCGTCCATCTCGACGAGGAGCTGGTTCAGCGTCTGCTCGCGCTCGTCGTGGCCGCCGCCGAGGCCCGCGCCGCGGTGACGACCGACGGCGTCGATCTCGTCGATGAACACGATCGCGGGCGCGCTCTGCTTCGCCTGCTCGAACAGGTCGCGGACGCGCGCCGCACCCACGCCGACGAACATCTCCACGAAGTCCGAGCCGGAGATCGAGTAGAAGGGGACACCCGCTTCACCCGCGACCGCCCGCGCGAGCAACGTCTTCCCGGTCCCCGGCGGGCCGAACAGGAGGACGCCGCGCGGGATCTTCGCGCCCATCGCCTGGAACTTCGCGGGGTTCTGGAGGTACTCCTTGACCTCCTGGAGCTCCTCGATCGCCTCGTCGACGCCGGCGACGTCGTTGAACGAGGTCTTCGGCTGATCCTTCGTGACGAGCTTCGCCTTCGCCTTGCCGAACTGCATCACGCGCCCGCCGCCGCCCTGCGACTGGTTCATGATGAACAGGAACGCGCCGACGATCAGGATCACCGGGATCAGCTGGAACAGGAAGCCGACGAGCGCCGAGCCCTTCTGCGGGTCGACCTCGAACGGGATCCCGGCGTCCTTGATCTCGGCGATCAGCTCGTCCTGGTAGTCCAGCGGGTAGTTGACCTCGTAGGCGCTGCCGTCGCCCAGCTCACCGGTGATCTTCTGGTCGGACTCGAGGAACTTCGCGTCGACGATCCCGCCGTCGGCCAGTGCGGCCTCGAACTCGTCGACCGAAAGCGTCTCGCCGGCGCCTTGCCGGTTCGCGAAGGACAGGAACAGGAAGAGGCCGAGCAGCACCACGACGATGTAGATCGCCGGGCCGCGGACGAGCCGACGGTACGGAGGACCGGGGTCGGCAGCCAGCGGTGACGCTCCTTTCGCGCGTGATGACCTGCGGAGACGCTACGGG
>DASPIF010000055.1:0-2553 GCA_035629255.1 Actinomycetota bacterium
GGGCCTGGGACATCCCGCCGACGACGGACGTCCAGGAGCAGCCGGCCGTCTTCACGCTTCGAGGGCACACCGGCGGCGTGCTCAGCGTCGCGGTGTCGCCCGATCGATCCCTGATCGCCACGGCAGGCGTCGACGGGCTCGCGAAGCTGTGGGACGCGCAGACCGGCGCCGAGCTGATGACGCTTTTCGGACACGACCGACTCGCACACACGGTCACGTTCAGCCCGGACGGCCGATTCATCGCCACGGCGAGCGGCGACGGCACCGTGATGCTGCGGCTCGTGCACGTCGAGGACCTGGTCGAGCTCGCACGCGAACGCGCCACGCGAGGGCTCACCGAGGACGAGTGCCAGCGCTACCTGCATCTCGAGGCGTGCCCCGCGGACTGACGCGCTCGGCCCTCGGAACCTCCAACAGGCTCGGTTCGACCTCGAACATCGGGGTATGGCCAGGGACCGAGCCGGGAGGCGCGCGATCGCAACGAGAAGGACTGGAGAAGGGCGACCGCGTCGAGTGGAACTCGCACGGAGGCAAGACCCGTTCGAAGGGCAAGGCGACCGGCACCGTCGTGAAGAAGCTGACGAGCCAGACCACGATCAAAGGTCACGAGGCGAAGGCTTCGAAGGACGATCCGTCCGCAACTTCGGCAAGCCCCACGGCGTCGAGGCCTCGCACGACTTCCTGTGGCGGTTCTGGCGCGCCTTCCGTCGCACGGCCGCATCGGCGTCTTCGATCGCTCCTACTACGAGGAGGTCGTCGCGAACCGCCTCGACGAGTCGATGTCACCGGATGAGCTCGAGCATCGGTTCGAGCGCATCGTCCGGTTCGAGCGCGATCTCGTGTCATCCGGCACGACCGTCCTCAAGCTCTTCCTCCACATGTCGCCCGAGGTCTCGCGCCGCCGTCTGCTCACGCGGCTCGACGATCCTCTGCGGCGATGGAAATTCTCGCCGAGCGACCTCGACGACCGGGACCGGTGGCGCGAGCTCCACGACGCGTACGAGGACGCGCTCACGCGGTGCTCGATCCCCGAGGCCCCGTGGCACGTCGTTCCCGCCGACGACGCGAGGTACCGCAACTGGGTCGTCGCCGCGCTCGTCGTCGCGACGCTCGAGCGCATGGACCTCCCGATGCCCGAGACCTCATTCGACATCGAGGAGATGCGGCGCCGCGTCGAGGCCGACACGGTCGACGACGACGGGTGACCGTCGTCAGATCTCCAGGATGCGATCCCGTCGCCTGAGCGCAGCGGTTGGATGCGTAGTACGTATGCGCGACATGCATGAGGCGCATCAAACCGATGCATCTGAGGTATGATCGCGGAGGTGAAGGCCGGCGATCTCGTTCGAGAGGCACGGAGACGGGCGGGGCTGACCCAGCGGCAACTCGCCCAGCGCGCCGGGGTGACCCAGCCTACGGTCGCTCGGATCGAGGGTGGCGACGTCGAGGCCTCGTTCGATCGGGTGGTCGCGCTCATCCGAGCGACGGGCTTCGATCTCGACGTCCATGTCGTCCCCCTCGACGAGGATGCGCTGTCGATGGCACAGCAGAACCTCGAGCGGTCGCCGGACGAGCGGCTCGATGCCCTCCTCGCCGCGCTCGAGCTGCGTCCACCCGAGCGCGATGGCTGACTTCGCGCCGCACGAGGTGTTCGCCGCGCTCGACCGGCACGGCGTGCGCTACGTCCTCGTCGGCGGTCTCGCGGCGATCCTGCACGGGGCGCCGCACGTCACGACCGACGCCGACATCGTCCCCGAGCTCGGACGCGACAACCTCGAACGGCTGTCCGCCGCGCTGAGGGAGCTGAACGCGAGGATCCGCGTGGCGGGGGAGCCGGAGGGCGTCCCGTTCGACCACTCGGCCGAGTCGCTCGCGCGGGTCCAGATGTGGAACCTCGTCACCGACCGAGGCAACGTCGACATCGCGTTCGTCCCGAGCGGGACGGGCGGTTACGACGACCTCGCTCGAGACGCCCACCCGATGACCGTCCGCGGGATCGACGTGCCCGTCGCCTCGCTGGCCGACGTGATCCGCTCGAAGGAGGCCGCTGGCCGCGACAAGGATCGACTCGTGCTGCCGGTGCTCCGCCGCCTCCTCGGGGAGGGCATGGGCTGACGGGGGAAGACCCCGAGGGGTCGCCGGGTTACGTCCGAACGACCCACGAGAGGACGAGAACGGCTCATCGGCCGACGGCTCGCTCACCGCGCCGGTCACACGGACGTACGGGTTCGACGAGGCGGCGGAAGCGCTCGGGCTCGTCGGCGAGCGCCGTTCGAGGGGCGAGGTCCCGGTCCGCATCGCGTAACCGGACCGCGAGGCCCGGCTCGAGGGCCTCATGGACCCCAGGGAGCCCCCATCGACCGGTAGGGCGTGAACAGCTTCGGGACGTCCATGCCGGCCAGCTTCGCTCGTAGTTCCTCGCTCGGCTCACCGAGGATCTCGCCGTGGACGACGGAGACCGTCTCGAGGACCGCCGCCGACAGGTCTCCGAGGTTCTCGGCATGCTGCATCGCTGCCTCGGAGTCCCGGTACCGCTCGATGATCACGCACTCC
>DASPIF010000056.1:0-2333 GCA_035629255.1 Actinomycetota bacterium
GCTCGCCGACCTGGTGCCCGGCGCGACCGATCCGCTGGAGACCACGGCTCACGGCGCCGGGCGACTCGACCTGGACGACGAGATCCACGGCGCCCATATCGATCCCGAGCTCGAGGGAGCTGGTCGCGACGATCGCCTTGAGCGTCCCGCGCTTGAGGCGATCCTCGATGTCGAACCGCTGCTCGCGCGCGACGGATCCGTGATGCGCGGCCACGAGGTCCTCGCCCGCGAGCTCGTTCAGCCGCGCCGCCAGCCGTTCGGCGAGGCGTCGCGCGTTCGTGAACACGATCGTCGAGCGATGCTCGCGGATCAGCTCGAGCAACCGAGGGTGGATCGCCGGCCAGATGCTGACCCGGTCGGGACCGGCGGCGGCGGGGCCGGTCTGGATCGCCTCGGACACGGTCCCGAGCTCGGCCATGTCCTCGATCGGGACGACGACCTCGATCTCCATCGGCTTGCGATGGCCGGCGTCGACGATCGTGACGGGACGCGGAGCACCGCCGTCATGGCCGCCGAGGAACCGCGCGATCTCCTCGAGGGGTCGCTGGGTCGCCGAAAGCCCGATGCGCTGGGGTGGCTGCTCGGCGATCGCCTCGAGCCGCTCGAGCGACAGCGCGAGGTGCGCGCCGCGCTTCGTCGCCGCGAGCGCATGGATCTCGTCCACGATCACCCACCGGACGCCGCGGAGCGTCTCCCGGGCACGCGACGTCAGCATCAGGTAAAGCGACTCCGGCGTCGTGATCAAGACGTCGGGAGGGCGGGTGACGAGCTTGCGCCGCTCGTTCGCCGGGGTGTCGCCGGTCCGCATCCCGACGATGGGCTCGGTGAAGGGCTGTCCGAGGCGCTCGGCCGCGAGCCCGATCCCGGTGAGCGGAGCTCGGAGGTTCTTGTCGACGTCGACGGCGAGCGCGCGGAGCGGCGAGATGTACAGGACGCGGCAGCGGCGCTCGGCCGCCGGCGGCGGCTCGCTCGCCAAGCGGTCGAGCGCCCAGAGGAAGGCGGCGAGCGTCTTGCCCGACCCGGTCGGCGCGAGGATCAGCGTGTGCGAGCCCTCCGCGATCGCGGGCCACCCCTGCGCCTGGGCCTTCGTCGGCTCCTCGAACGTCGAGGAGAACCAGGAACGGACGGGTTCGCTGAAGCGCTCGAGGGCGTCGCCGGAGGTGGCCATGCATCCACGCTACCGCTGGTCGCGGACATCCGGGCCGGGTCCGGTGGCGTCGGTACGATGCCCGGATGTCCTCGTCCCGCGTGCATCGCCGCGTCTCGATCGCGGTGCTGGTCGCGATCGCGTGGGCCGGGGTTGCGATGGTCGTCGGGGCCGGACGGAGCGCGGTCGCGCAAGAGGAGCCCACGTCGCCGTCGCCGTCGGCACCGGTCGAGGCTCGGGACCCGACCGATCAGATCGTACTCTCGGGCGAGGTCACCGTGCGTCGCGGCGACGTGGTCGGCGAGGTGATCGTCTTCCACGGGGCCGTCGACGTCGCCGGCGTCATCCGGGGCGACGTGCTCGTCTTCGACGGGGAGATCCTCGTGACGGGACAGGTCAGCGGTGCGGTCGTCAACGTCGACGGCCCGGTGACGCTCGGGCCGAACGCCCACGTCCTCGGCGACGTCATCTCGCGCGGGCGCATCCGGGTCGCGGAGGGGGCGATCGTCGAGGGGGACGTCCGCGAGGGAACTTCGTTCGTGCTGCGCGGACCGGTCGAGGCCTTCGGAGCGTTCGCGGCGTGGCTCGCGGTCGCGGTCTCGACGATCGTGCTCGCGGCGTTGCTGCTCGCGATCGGCCCGCGTGGCGCCGAGGCCGTCGCCGTCGCGGCCTCGTCGTCACCGTGGGGCTCGCTCGGGCTCGGTGTCGCGGTCGCGATCGCGCTCCCGCTCCTCGCGGTCGTCGCGTCGGTGACGCTCGTCGGGCTGCCGTTCGGGCTCGCCCTGTTGCTCTCGCTCTGGCTGATCGCGTCCGCCGGGTTCGCGCTCGCCGTGTTCGCGGCGGGCCGCGCGATGTGGCGCGCACCCCGGTCGCGCTGGCTGGCGTTGCTGTTCGGCTGGCTCGCGGTGACCGCGGTCAGCGCGATCTCGTGGGTGGGCGGCGTGGTGTGGATCGCGGGGGCGGTGTTCGGCCTGGGCGCGACGGCGCTCGCGATTCGGCGCTCGCGCGTCGCCGAGGAACCGCCGACGGCGACGGTCGGCGCCGCCGGGCACCTCGACGTCGACCGACTCCTCGGTGATGACGAACATCCCCGAGCCGGGGTGATGCGGTTCCGCGAGGACGTGCCCGGGCTCGACCTCGAACGGCGTCACCACCCCGACGAGGTGCTGGAGCTCCCCCTCCTCGA
>DASPIF010000057.1:0-5383 GCA_035629255.1 Actinomycetota bacterium
TATCTCAACCCTCACGTTGCCTCAACCGGCCGTCGAGGGTTGCCACCCGCCTCGGGGACGCTGTACAACCTGCGAGAACCCATGGCCGACATGGTTCAACGCAACCTTCCCGTTTCCCCGGGTCGCCGCAGCGCGGGCGGCGACGGGCTCTTCGGGTTCCTGGGACAAGACATGGCCGTTGACCTGGGAACCGCGAACACGCTCGTCTTCGTTCGTCGCGTGGGGATCGTCCTCAACGAGCCCTCCGTGGTCGCGATCAACACTCTCTCCGGCGCCGTCCTCGCGGTCGGGAACGAGGCCAAGCGGATGATCGGGCGCACCCCCTCGCACATCCAAGCGGTCCGCCCGCTGAAGGACGGCGTGATCGCCGACTTCGACATCACCGAGAAGATGCTCCGCTACTTCATCCAGCGTGTGCACAAGCGCCGGCTCCTCGCGAAGCCCCGCGTCGTCGTCTGCGTGCCGAGCGGCATCACCGGCGTCGAGCAGCGCGCCGTCGAGGAGGCGACGATCGCCGCGGGCGCTCGCCGCGCGTACATCATCGAGGAGCCGATGGCGGCCGCGATCGGCGCGGGCCTGCCGATCCATGAGCCGACCGGGAACATGATCGTCGACATCGGCGGCGGGACGACCGAGGTCGCGGTCATCTCGCTCGGCGGCATCGTGACGTCGACGTCGCTGCGGATCGGCGGCGACGAGCTCGACGAGGCGATCATCACGCACGTGAAGAAGGAGTACTCCTTGCTGCTCGGCGAGCGGACGTCCGAGGCGATCAAGCTCGCGATCGCGTCCGTCTACCCGATGCAGGAGGAGCTGATCGCGGAGATCCCCGGCCGCGACCTCGTGAGCGGGCTGCCGAAGACGATCCAGATCAGCGACGGCGAGATCCGCCAGGCGATCGAGGAGCCGGTCACCGCGATCATCGACACGATCAAGGCGACGCTCGACCGGACGCCCCCCGAGCTCGCCGGCGACATCATGCACAAGGGCATCGTCCTCACCGGTGGCGGCGCGTTGCTGCGCGGCCTCGACAAGCGCCTCCGGCACGAGACCGGCATGCCGGTCCACATCGCCGAGAACCCGCTGTCCTCCGTGGCCACGGGCTCGGGGAAGTGCCTGGAGGAGTTCGAGGTACTGCAGCGGGTCCTGGTGAGCCCGTCCCGGAGGTAGCCGCGCGGTGGCCTTGCGCAACCGCGCCCGGAGCACCCGGCTCCTCGTCGTGACCCTGGTCTCGGTGTGCCTCGTCACGATCACGGTCGACTACCGCGGGGGCAACGCCGGACCGCTCAATGCGATCGGCAACGCCGCGCTCGCGGTGATCACGCCGCTCCAGGAGGCGGTCTCGAAGGTCACGCATCCGATCGGCAACTTCTTCTCGACCCTCGTGCACCTGCCGTCGATCCGCAACGACAACCAGGAGCTCCGCGAGCGCGTGTACGAGCTCGAGCAACAGGTCGCGACCACCAACGCCGACGAAGCGCTTCTCGCCGAGCTCGAGGCCACACTCGAGCTGCGCGAGAGCTTCAGCTCGAAGATCGACACGACGGCGGCGCAGGTGATCTCGAACGGTGTGTCGAATTTCGAGTGGACGATCCAGCTCGACAAGGGCTCGAGCGACGGGCTCGCCGAGAACATGCCGGTGGTGGCGAGCGCCGGTCTCGTGGGCCACATCGTGCGGGTCACGCCGACGGCGTCGTTCGTCGAGCTGATCATCGATCCGGACTCCTCGGTGGCGGCACGCCTCGACGGGTCGGGCGAGACCGGCCTGCTGGAGGGACAGGGCGCGAACGATCTGCGGATGGCGCTCGTCAGCCCCGACGTCGTCGTCGCGCCCGACGAGAAGGTCGTCACGGCTGGTTTCCGCTTCAACGGTGAGTTCCAGAGCCTCTACCCGCCGAACGTCTTGATCGGATCGGTCTCGCGGGTCCTCACCGAGGACTCGGGGCTCTCCAAGTTCGTGACCGTGCGCCCCGCGGTGGACTTCTCCACGCTGAACGTGGTTCTGGTGGTGACGTCGAGTGGACCGGCCTAGGCGAGCCCGTGCGCCGCACCGTGCTGCTCACCGTCGTCGTGCTCTCCGCGCTGTTGCTGCAGACGACCGTGTTCGCGGACATCCGGCTGTTCGGCGCGCGCCCCGAGCTGATGTTCCTGCTCACGATCGCGTTCGGGATCCTCGAGGGGCCGGCGTCGGGGGCGGTCGCCGGATTCGCGAGCGGGATGTCGCAGGACTTCCTCCTCAACCAGCCGAAGGGGATCACGGCGCTGACGCTCGTGCTCGTGGGCTATGCGATCGGGATGCTGCGCCAGTACGTCGTGAGCCCGTCACCCCTGCTGCCGGTCTTCCTCGTCGCCGGCGGGACGTTCGGGGGTGTCGTCTTCTACGGCGTCGTCTCCTTCCTGCTCGGTCAGCTCGACACGTCGTGGTGGTACCTGCTGCGGACCGCGGGGCTGTCCGCGATCTACAACGCGATCCTCACGCCGCTGCTGTTCCCGATCCTTCGTCGCGCCGCCGAGGGCTCGCGCTCGCAGCGCGTCCTGCGATGGTGAGCCGATGACCGACGGGCGCGCCGCGGTGCGGCTGAAGATCCTCGTGTTCCTCGTCCTCGCGATGTTCGCCGCGCTCACCACGCGGCTGTGGTTCCTCCAGGTGTTGGCGAGCGAGCAGTTCAAGGACGAGGCGACGCGCAACTCGGTTCGGATCGTCGAGATCCCGGCGCCGCGCGGCCGTATCCTCGACGCCTCGGGCGAGGACCTCGTGATCAGCCGCTATTCCAACGTCATCACGGTGAACCGGCAGGAGATCGGCGAGCACCGCGAACGCGTGATCACGGAGCTCTCCGTGCTCCTGGACGTGCCGGCCGCGGAGCTCGGCGCCCGGCTCGACGACTCCACGGCGTTCGCGTTCACCCCCGTCCCGATCGCGGCCAACGTCCCCGAGCGCGTGATCGCCTACGTGGAGGAGCGCACGGAGGACTTCCCCGGCGTCAGCTACGTCGAGCAGCCGGTCCGCGTCTACCCGCTGGGATCGGCGGCCGCGCACATCCTCGGCTACCTCGGCGAGATCAGTGAGGAGAAACTCGAGGACCCCGCGTTCGCCGACTACCAACCGGGGGACCGCGTCGGCGTGGCCGGGATCGAGGCCTCCTACGAGCATGACCTGATCGGGACGCCGGGGCTGGAGAAGCACCTCGTGAACTCGCTCGGAGACGACCTCAGGAAGATCGGTTCCCGCGACCCGGTACCGGGCGACGACGTCTATCTCACGATCGACGCCGACACGCAGCGCCTCGCCGAGGATGCGCTGAAGGGCGGCATCAAGAACGCGCGCGCGATCCTCGACGAAACGGGATACCTGAAGGCGGACGCCGGCGCCGTGGTCGTGATGAACCCCGACACCGGCGGCATCGAGGCGATGGTCTCGTACCCCGGCTTCGAGCCGAGCCTGTTCGTCCGCGGGATGTCGAACCGGGAGTTCGAGCGACGGTTCGGCGAGCCGAAGGGCAACCCGCTGCTGAACCGCGCGATCCAGGGGGAGTACCCGCCGGGGTCGACCTACAAGCCGTTCATCGCGCTCTCCGCCCTCAGCACGCCGTTCGAGGGGGAGGGGCCGAAGAACACGATCGCGCAGCTCGACCGCTCGTACGGCTGTCCGCCGTCGTACGTCGCGCCGTTCGACGAGGAAGACCCGAACGCGACCCAGTACGCGTTCGGCAACTGGACGACCGCGAACCTCGGGTTCATGAACCTGGCGACGGCGCTCGCGAAGTCGTGCGACACGGTCTTCTACCCGATGGGCTACGAGTTCTGGCGGATCCTGTACCCGTACGCCGGCGAGGACGGGCAGCAGGGCACCGACGACGACGTGCTCCGTGAGCCGCTCCAGGACGACCTCGCCAAGATCGGGTTCGGACAGTTCACCAACGTCGACCTCCCGTTCGAGAAGGACGGTCGCGTGCCCGACGCCGCGTGGAAGCGCGAGATCCACGAGGCCAACCCGACCGCGTTCCCGTACGGGGAGTGGGTTCCCGGTGACTTCATCAACATGTCGATCGGGCAGGGTGACACGCTCGTCACACCGCTGCAGCTGGCGGTGGCCTACTCCGGGTTGATGAGCGCCGAGGGGCGCCTCTGCGTCCCGCACCTGCTCGACCGGGTGGTCGACCCGACGACGGATCCCGAGCCCACGCTCGAACGTCGGTACCGGCCCCAGTGCCGCGACCGCCTGCCGTTCACGCCGGAGGAGATCGCCTACGTCCGCAACGCGCTCCAGGGGACGCTCCGGCCGGGCGGGACCGCGGCCGGTGCCTTCGTCGGCTTCCCGTTCGATCGCGTCTGGGCCGCCGGCAAGACCGGGACGGCCGAGGTCGACCCGAAGCAGGACTTCTCGTGGTTCGCCGCGATGGTCGAGGCGCAGGGCGAGCGTCACGTCGTCGTCGCCCTCGTCGAGCAGGGCGGTCACGGTTCCGAGACCGCCGCGCCGATCGCGCGACGCATCATCGAGGGCCTCTACGGCCTCCCGTACTCCGACATCGGCTACGTGCCGCCGACCGACTGATGGATCTCGTCGCCGGCAGGACGTACGCGGCCGAGCGCCGGCCGCTGCGGCACCTCGACGCGGTCGTGCTGCTGTGCGTGATCGTCCTCGCGGTCGTCGGGCTGTTCGCGATCTACTCCGCGACGCACCGTTCGCTGGCGGTCGTGAACGAGGACCCCGCGTTCTACGTCAAGCGGCAGGTGACGTTCCTCGCGCTCGCGGCGGTGGTGCTGATGTTGGTCGCGAGCTTCGACTACCGGTTCCTCAAGGTGTACGCGGGGCTGTTCTACGCGGCGTCGCTGATCCTGTTGATCCTGGTGCGGACGCCGCTCGGCACGACCGTGAAGGGCTCGCAGCGGTGGTTCGAGTTCGCGGGGTTCCAGCTGGCGCCGTCGGAGATCGCGAAGATCTCGGTGATCTGCATGCTCGCCGCGTTCCTCTCGGAGCTCCGAGGAGATCTGACCCTCGAGGACGTGTTCCGCGCGACCGGGCTCGCGGCCCTGCCGGGCGCGATCGTGTTCCTCCAGCCGGACCTCGGGACCTCGATCGTGTTCGTCGCGATCCTGTTCGGGATCCTGGTCGTGGCGGGGACGCGGGGGCGGTACCTCGCGATCTTGGCCCTGACCGCGCTCGTCCTGATCTTCGCGGGCTTCCAGGTCGGCCTGGTGAAGGAGTACCAGATCGCCCGTCTCACGAGCTTCCTCGACCCCGAGGGCGACCCGCAGAACCGCGACTACAACCGCCAGCAGGCGGAGATCGCGATCGGGTCGGGGGGACTCACGGGACTCGGGTACAAGAACGGGACGCAGACGAACCTCGACTTCGTCCCCGAGCAGCACACGGACTTCA
>DASPIF010000058.1:0-6330 GCA_035629255.1 Actinomycetota bacterium
GTCCGGCACGGCATCGCGAAGACGTCGCCGGCGCGGTAGTACCCGGGGAGGTCCGCCTCGGAGACCTCCCCTGCGAACACGACCGAGCCGACCGGTGCTCCGGTGGCCAGCGCCTCCAATCGCGCGCGATCCGGCCCGCCCCCCACGAGCAGGAGCGCGGCGTCGGGGACGCGGCGCCGGATGTCGGACATGCCTCGGATCAGGACGTCTTGCCCCTTCCTGGCGACCAGACGGCTGACGCAGACGACCACCGGACGATCGCGGAGGCCGTGTCGCGCCCGCACTTCCTCGATCGGGACGTCCGGACGGAACGCGTGGATGTCCGCCCCCGGGTACATCACGGACACGGGGACGTCGTCCCGCACCGCGGTGCGGACGACGCGCGCGATGAACGCGCTGCACATCACGGGAACGCGCGACGCCGCCCCCGTCGCGCGGCGCATCAGCGCGTGCGCCCCGGGGGCGATCGAGAGCCAGTACTCGAACCCGTGCGCCGCGGCGAGGTACGGCGTCCCGGCCCTCGCGAGCCCCGGTCCGAGCAGCGCGAGCGGGTACGTGGCGCCGAACAGGACGACGTCGGCCCCGACCGACCGGACCGCCTCGCGGACGCGCCGGGCGGTGCCGGGGGCCGGCCGGAGGAAGCGCTCGGGCTGGCGGAGCACCTCGTACGTCTGGGCGGAGTCGAAACGAGCCGCGTCGTCCCACGCGGGGCAGAGCACCGTGACGCGATCGGGGGGGAACCGACGGACGAGGGCCTCGAGCGTCCGCTGGATGCCCCCGACCCGCGGCGGATAGTCGTTCGTGACGACGAGCGTCTTCGGCACGTCCAAGGCGACCTATCCTGGCAGGTCCGATGACCGCCCCCACCGAGCGCAGCCCGACCTTCGTCGAGCTCGACGACGCGCACGTCGCGATCGTGCGCGGGAGCGACGCGCGGTCGTGGCTGCACGACCTCGTGACGACCGACGTCGCGACGCTCGAACCTGGACGGGCGCGCCCGTCGCTGCTCCTCACGCCGACCGGCCGCGTCCGCGCGGCGTTCCACGTTGCGGCGCTCGGCGACGGTTCGTTCGCGCTGGTGCAGCGCGGTCCCGCGCCGGCGGCGGTCGAGGATCTCCTCGCACGCTACGTGCTGTCTTCCGACGTCGCCGTGGCGCGCTCCGACCTGCGCGTGATCTCCTCCGGTGGATCCGCCGACGTCGATGCCCACGTCTCGGGGCCGTCGGTCCTCGGGCAGGGAACGGATCTCCTCGTCGCGCCGGCATCCGTCGACGGTGTCGTCCGGGCGCTCGAGGCGACGGGCGGTCGGCGCTCGACGCCCGGCGACGTCGAGCGGGCGAGGATCGAGCGCGGCGAGCCACGCTTCCCGATCGACCTGGACACCGACTCGCTCCCGGCCGAGGCCGGCTGGGACGCTCCTCCGACGACCGATCGCGCGAAGGGGTGCTTCCTCGGCCAGGAGGCCATCGCCAAGGTCGCGAACCTGGGTCACCCGACGCGCGCGATCCTCCCGGTCCGTGCGCCCGTCGAGCTCGTCGCCGGCGAGCCCGTGCTGTCCGGCGCCCACCCCGTCGGGATCGTGACGAGCGCGGCGGGGGGCGTCGGGCTCGCACGCGTCGCCTGGGCGGCCCGAGAGACGGACCTGCGGACGTCGTCGGGGGTCGGGCTCGAGATCCGCGATCTGCGCCCCGTCGCCTGAGGGGTCGCTTCCAGGACCGACCGCGTCGATCGGGGCACGGATCACGCTCCCGGCGACGTCGTGTGGGCATCGCGTTACACCGGCGACCCCGGGTTTTCAAGACTTTTCCCCGGCCCCCCTCGCCGAGTACAACTCGTCCGCGCCCGACCGGGACCGGGTGCCCGTCGGACCGAGGAGAGCGCGTGAGCAGGGAACGTGTGGCCGGTATCGACCTCAGGACCCTCCCGATGCACCCGACACCCCCCGACCTGTGGCAGGACGAGGCGGCCTGCCACGGCATCGATCCCGACCTGTTCTTCCCCACCTCCGAGGAGGAGGCCGGCCCGGCGCTCGCGTACTGCGGTGCCTGTCGCTACCAGGAGATGTGCTTGGCCTGGGCACTGCGCAACGGTGAGCGCTACGGCGTCTGGGGCGGACTGACGGAACAGCAGCGGAGACGCCTCGCGCGGTTCGTCGCCTGAGGTCACGGTCGCCGGGCGAGACCCGCCGGCCGCTGGTCGGGCCGCTCGTGCTCGCCCCATACTGAGCGCGCCGATGACCGGACCGACCCTGCGCGCGACCGCCCCCCTCCGCATCAGCTTCGTCGGCGGCGGAACCGACTTCCCGCACTACTTCGAGCGCGCGGGCGGCGCGGTGCTCTCGGCGACGATCGATCTCGCCGCGCACGTTCACGTGACCCCCCGCGAAGATCGGCAGGTGTCGATCCGCTCCCTCGACCTCGGCCACGTCGTCGAGTACCACCTCGAGGCGGGCCCGACGTACGACGGCGTCATGGACCTGCCCAAGGCGGCGATCGAGCGTCTCGGCGTCGACCGCGGGATCGACGTCGACATCTCCTGCGACGCGCCGCCGGGGAGCGGTCTCGGCGGGTCGTCGGCGCTCGTCACGGCGTGCGTCGCCGCCCTCGCCGCGCTCGGCGACCGCTCGCTCACGCGCGAGGAGGTCGCACAGGTCGCCTACGCGATCGAGCGCGAGGACCTCGCGATCGCGGGCGGGTGGCAGGACCAGTACGCGACGGCGTTCGGCGGGATCAACCTCCTCGAGTTCTCGATCGACGGCGTCCGCGTCGCACCGCTCGCGATCGACGACGACGGGCTCCTCGACCTGCGGGAGCATCTCCTCCTCTGTTACACGGGCCACGTGCGGACCGATCTCGGCCTGATCGACACGCAGATCCGGCTGTTCCAGGAGGGTCGCGAGGAGACCATCGTCGGGATGAAGCAGCTGCACGAGATGGCGTTCGAGATGCGGGACGCCGTGGAGGCGGGCGACGTCCGCGCGCTCGGCGCGATGCTCCGCGACGCGTACGAGAGCAAGAAGCGCATGAATCCCCACATCGCGGAAGGCACGCCGATCGAGCGCCTGCTGGATCTTGCCCAGCGCGCCGGCGCGCTGGGCGGCAAGGTCTGCGGCGCCGGGGGCGGCGGGTACCTGCTCCTCGCGTGCGAACCCCATCGCCGAACGGACGTCCGCGTCGCGCTCGAGGCGCACGGCGGACAGTTCGCCGCGTTCTCGTTCCGGCGGCAGGGCGTCGAAGCTCGCTCCGTCGACGGGGGCACGTGGCGGCCGACGTGACGTCGCGGCGGTTCGTCCTCCTCGATCGCGACGGCACGATCAACGAGGAGGTCGGCTACGTCCTCGCGCCCGCCGCGCTGCGGCTGATCCCGGGCACCGCCGCCGCGATCCGCGATCTCCGTGACCTCGACCTCGGCATCGTGGTCGTGACGAACCAGGCCCCGATCGCCCGCGGCTGGATCACGACGGACGACCTTGCCGCGATCCACGAGCGGTTGCTGGAGCTGCTCGCGGCCGAGGGCGCGACCGTCGAGGGCGTCGAGTTCTGCCCGCACGATCGCGACGAAGGCTGCGGTTGCCGCAAGCCCGGGACGCTGATGGTCGAGCGGGCCGCGGCACGGCTCGGGTTCGACCCCGCACGCGCGTTCGTCGTCGGCGACCACGCGGGCGACGTCGAGATGGGCCGGCGCGTCGGCGCCCGGACGCTCCTCGTCCGCACCGGCCACGGCGAGGAGGAGCTCGCCTCGGCCGCCCGGTTCGCCGACCACGTCGTCGCCGATCTCCGCGAGGCCGCCGACGTGATCCGCGCCGAGGTCCTCGCGACGGCCGGGCGATGACCGAGCGCATCCGCACCTACCTCCTCGAGACCGCGCGGACCGCCGAGCGCGCCGTCGAGACGTGCGCCGAGGACGTCGCCTCAGCGGCCGAGCTGATCGCCGCGTCCCTCCGTGACGGCGGGAAGGTGCTGTTCTGCGGCAACGGCGGGAGCGCCGGGGACGCGCAGCACCTGGCGACCGAGTTCGTGAGCACGCTGACGCTCGAGCGGCGTCGTCCGGCGCTCGCCGCGATCGCGCTGACGACCGACACGTCGTTGCTCACCGCCGTCGCCAACGACTTCGGGTTCGAGGAGGTGTTCGCGCGGCAGGTCGAGGCGCTCGGACGCGAGGGCGACGTCCTGGTCGGTATCTCGACGAGCGGGCGCTCCCGCAACGTCATCCGGGCCTTCGAGCAGGCCCGGACGCGGAACCTCCGGACCTTGGCGCTCACGGGCGCCGGCGGCGGCACGCTCGCGCCCCTGGCCGACGTCACGGTCCGCGTCCCAAGCGAGGAAACCTCGCACATCCAGGAGCTCCACATCGCGATCGGCCAGCTGATCGCGTTCCTGGTCGAAGACGTCCTCCACCCGACCTCTTGACCATCGAACACGTGTTCGGGTAGCCTCCGGCTCCCTCGCGCGGCCCCCGGCGGGAGGTCGCGTGGTACGGAGTCGAGCCGCCTCGCTCGCGGCGGCGGTCGAGGAACCGATCCAGACGAGCCTCGAGGAGGGCGTCCCGCTCGACGAGGTGACCTTCGTCGCCGTCGACCTCGAGACGACGGGGGGCTCCCCCACCGACTCGCGCATCACGGAGGTCGGTGCCGTGAAGACGCGGGGCGGCGAACGGCTGGGCTCGTTCTCGACACTGGTGAACCCCCAGATCGCGATCCCCCGCCCGATCACGCATCTGACCGGGATCGACGACGCGATGGTCGCCGGCGCCCCGACGGTCGAGTGGGTGATCCCCTCGTTCGCGGAATTCGCACGCGGCTGTGTGTTCGTCGCGCACAACGCGAACTTCGACTTCACGTTCCTGAACGTCGCGCTGCGACGGCTCGACTACGCGGCCCTCGACGGCCCGCCGGTGTGCACGTCGCGGCTCGCGCGCCGCGTCGTCTGGCCCGACGTGCCGAACACGCGGCTCCACACGCTCGCGCAGTACTTCCGCACGTCGGTCCGACCGAACCACCGCGCGCTGCCCGACGCCGAGGCGTGCGCGGAAGTCCTCCACGGGCTGCTCGAGCTCGGCGGCCGACTCGGGATCCGGACGCTCGGCGAGCTCCGGGCTGCCGTCCGCGCGAAGGGCCGTCCGAACTTCGGGAAGATCCGCCTCGCCGACGACCTCCCCCGTGCGCCAGGCGTGTACCTGTTCCGTGGGCGTGAAGGGCACGTCCTGTACGTGGGCAAGTCGAAGGACGTGCGCACCCGGGTGAAGAGCTACTTCTACGGCGACAACCGCAAGAAGGTCGAGGACCTGCTCGAGCAGACCCACCGCGTGGAAGGCATCGCCTGCGGCAACGAGCTCGAGTCGCTGGTGCTCGAGGCGCGGCTGATCCGCGAACACGAGCCGCGGTTCAACCGCCGCGGAAGGACCTGGCGTCGGTACGCGTACCTCAAGCTCGACGCCAGCGAGGCGTACCCGAGGTTCAAGGTCGTCCGCGAGCCGAAGGGCGACGCCGCGTACCTCGGACCCTTCCCGTCCTCTCAGGCGGCGCGTCTCGCGAAGGACGCGATCGAGGACGTGGTCCCGATCCGCCGCTGCTCGACGTCGATGCGCGTCTCGACCCGGTTCGCGGCGTGCGCGCTCGCCGACATGGGCCGGTGCGCGGCGCCCTGCGACGGCCGCGTCGGCCCCGAGCGCTACGGAGAGCTCGTCCGGACGACCCTCTCCTCCCTCTCCCGTCCGGACGGGCTCCTCGGAGCGCTCGAGGATCGGATGAACGCCCTCGCCGCGCAGGAGCGGTTCGAGGAAGCGGCGTCGGCGCGTGACCGACTGCGCGCGCTCGCCGAGGCGCTCGTCCGATCGCGGGTGGATGGGTGGTTGCTGACCACGTCCCTCGAGCTCCGCGACGCCGACGGCCACCACGTGAGGCTCGAGCGCGGCGCGCTCGTCCGCGACGAGGACCGCCCCGAGCCGCTCGGCACCCCGTGCCCGCGCGAGCGGGCCGACGAGCTCGGCGCGCTTCGAGCGTGGATCGTCCGGAACCCGATGCGCCTCCTCGACGCCGACGCGCCGGTCGCGGAGCCCGTCGATGGCGGCGCGCGGCTGCATGAGCTCGTCAGGCGCCTCCGCGCGATGCCGAGCGATGGAACGCGTCGAGAGCGATGACGCCCCGGCCGTTGCGGGACCCGCGTCTAGACTTGACGCGATGGAGCGAGTCGTGATCCTCGAAGGCGCGCGGACGCCGATCGGCCGGTTCCTCGGCTCGTTCGCGGAGCTTCCGACCGTGGAGCTCGGCGTCCTCGCCGCCCGCGAGGCGATGCGACGCGCCGCGGTCGAACCGACCGACGTGCAGCAGAC